>JAHIMR010000023.1 GCA_018896525.1 Actinomycetota bacterium | reverse complement strand
CCTTGAGATGAGCGACCTTCAGCAGCAGATACTGGGCCTGCTGAATATCCCGGTTCGGGAGTACGGATAGGCATTCGGCAAACGTTTGAGCGGTGTGCAATAATTCAACTGGTGCCGGTTTCTATCTGCGGAATGTAGGGTATATTAAGGATGTCAGTTGAATAAGGACAGGGTAGTGCAAAAGGAAAAATACAAGTTTTTAGTGATGGCCGTCCTCCTAGCCGGTGCCTGTTTTCTTACCTACTATTATCATGTGGTACTCGGCAGAGGAACTTTTTTCACCCACCTGTTCTATATTCCAATCATCTTGGCGGCCCTGTGGTGGAAAAGAAAGGGTATATTTGTCGCCGTCTTCCTTGCGACAATACTGGTAGCAAGCCACCTTCTTATCAGGTCAGCAGGACAGATTCAGATAAACACCAATGATTATCTCAGGGCATTAATGTTCATAGTGGTCGCCGTTTTTACCGCATATTTGAGTGTAACAATAGTCGCGAAAGAGAAGGAAGTTGCAGCAGCAGCAGCAGCAGCAGCAGCAGCAGCAGCTAGTTTGGAAAGGGCGGATGAGCTTGCGAAGTCGGAGGAGGAACTCCGCAAGACCTCCGACTACCTGAATAACCTGATCCACTACGCCAGCGCCCCCATCATCGTCTGGGACCCCGGCCTGAAGATCACTCGCTTCAACACTGCCTTTGAACTCCTGTCGGGTTACAAGGCCGAGGGGGTCATCGGCCGGGACCTGAACATGCTCTTTCCCGAGGAGAGCAGGGACGAGTCCCTGCAAGAGATAAGACGTGCCCTGGCCGGTGAATACTGGGAGTCGGTGGAGATCCCCATCCTTCGCAAAGATGGAGAAGTCAGGCTGGCGCTCTGGAACTCGGCGAACATCTTTGCCGAGGACGGGACCACCATGCTTTCCACCATTGCCCAGGGTATAGACATCACCGAGCGCAAGCGGGCCGAGGAAACGATCCGGAGAAACCAAGAGCACCTGCGGGACCTCATCAACATCGCCGCACACGAGCTACGCCACCCGGCCACCATATTCCGTGGATACGCGAACATCCTGCTGGAGCACTGGGACTCCCTGGACGAGGAAACGATCAAGGACGCTTTGTTGAAGATAGACTCCGCCACCGACCGCCTGACACGAATCGTCGACCAGTTCCTTGACACCTCCCGGATAGAGGGGGGGAAGATGGGCCTGTCCTGCTCCGGGGTGAGCCCCATGGCCTTGATAAACAACGTGTTCGCTGAGGCACAGGTGAAAGGTTACGACAACAAGCTCAACATCACCCCCCCCCCCCCGATAGAGCACAGGGAAATCGAGGTAGACGGCGAGAAGCTCAAGAACGTCCTGGGGATCCTGCTCGAAAACGCGGTCAGCTACTCCCCGGAAGGGAGCGCCATTGATATCTGGTTCGAGCAGAGCGACGAAGGGACCGTATTTCACGTGGCCGACAGGGGGTCGGGCATCCCCGAGGATGACCGGGAGAGGGTCTTCGAGCGCTTCTACCAGGTAGAGGACGCCGATCACCACTCGATACCGGGAATCGGGCTGGGGCTCTACATAGCCAGGTCAATTATGGAAGCCCACGGGGGCTGGATAAGGGTGGAGCCGCGTGAGGGTGGGGGCTCGGTCTTCAGCTTCGGGGTGCCAAACAGCCCTTGTAGTGACAGTGAGAAGGGCTGAGGGGTGGGACGGTTGCCTGGGGAGACTCCGAAAACCAGGGTGCTGGTAATAGACGATGACCCCGAAGTGGTCGATATGCTGGGCCTGATGCTCAGGACCAAGGGGTTCGAGGTGTTAAAGGCGTACCGGGGCATCGAGGGGGTAGGCGTCGCCAGGCGGGAACTGCCGGACGTTGTACTCCTGGACATAATGATGCCCGACATCGACGGGTACGAGGTCTACAGGCGGTTGAGGCTGGAGGAGGAGACCAGGGACATCCCGGTGATATTCGTATCCGCCAAGGGACATGATGAAGACGTCCGGAAAGGCCTTTCCTGTGGTGCCCAGGGATACATCACGAAGCCGTTCAGGGCCGCAGTGCTGGTGGACAAGACAAGAGAAGTGGTGACGCCGGAACCGCCCACCTAGAGAGGATGGGAAACACCCGGGAGGCAACACGTCCCTCTCTATCGGAATATAATTGGAGTGGTCGATAATAGATATCTCTACAGTCGGAAGGGATGCGGACTGGCTTGATCAACGATATGAACCCGCCGAAGGCAAGGCAATCGAAGATGCCTCGAGTCTACGTTCACTTCTTCCTTGGCGTCTCGCTGGTAGTAGCCATAATCTTCATCACCGTCCAACTCTTCTATGTTGCCTCTGGAAACATTACCCGGAACTTGCTCTTTTTCAATCTCACCCTATTTACTGTCATCTTCCTCTTGATAATGGGAACCTCATATCTCCTGGTTCGAAGGGCCGTCCTACAACAGGTGGAATACAAGTTGAACCTGGAGGAGGCGAACGCTTTCACCGAGAGTATCTTGGATTCCCTTCCCGACACATACCACTTGTTTGACCTTGAAGGAAGACCTCTCAAGTGGAACAAGGCGGCACGTGAAGTCACCGGCTACAGCGACGAGGAGATATCCTCCATGGCCCCCGCCGATTTCGTCTCGGAAGAAGACAGGAATTGGTTGGAGAGCGCCACGGCTGAGGTGCTGGAGAAAGGGCGCGGGATATCCTTTGGGGTGACGGTCGTAACCAAGGACGGGAGTCGCATCCCCTTCGAATACGGCGGCTCTCTGCTGACAGACCAGGATGGGAATGCTATCGGGTTCGGCGCTGTGGGCAGGGACATCACCGAGCGCAAGAAGGCGGAGGGGGAGCTCAAGAGGGTCAACACCGAGCTGGAGGGGTACGCACATACGGTCTCCCACGACCTCAAGGGCCCGCTCTCGGCCGTCAGCCTTGCCGTGGATATGCTGGGCGAAGCGCTCGAGGGCCTCAAGAGCGGGAGCTTGGAGGGCATTGAGATGGTTGATGAGATCGTGTCGTCACTCGGCAGAAACGCCGAGAAAGCCCACAGGCGTATCAGGGATCTGCTCTCCCTGGCGGAATCCGGGCAGCAACCGGGGAAGGTATCCCCCGTGGATGTGACTGAGCTGGTCCAGGAGATACTAGATGAGTGCTCACAGGCGTTAAAGGAAAGAAGCGTTGAGGTGAAGGTGTCCCCCGACCTAGGGACCGTCACCGGCGATCCCACGCAGGTACAACAGGTGTTCTCCAACCTCGTCGACAACGCTATCAGGTACAACGACAGCGAGGACCCGGTCATACGGATATCCCACCTGGGTGACGACGATGGCGGTCACCGCTACCTGGTCCGGGACAACGGCTCGGGGATTGCCGAAGATATCATCGACAAGGTCTTTATTCCCTTCACCAAGGGGAAGGACGGTGACACAGGCATAGGCCTATCCATTGTCGAGAGGATGGTCAATGCCTACGGCGGGGAGATGAAGGCCTACAACGACAACGGCGCCTGCTTCGAGTTCACCTTGCGGGACTACCCGGAGTAGCCAGCCGCGTTGATCAAACGACCCCTGCCCAGAACAGTATCCAGCAATTGTGTAGACCACAAGACATTGTATCCAGATGAGCTAACGGAATAATCGTATAGACAATATGCGTTTATTCTATCGTTTCGTGGATTCAACCTTGTTTCGGATCCTCCCGAGGCCCTAAGAGCCCCCCTAACGCGAAGCAAGCAGCCGGCGGAGGGCACAAAGCACCTCTCCCCTACCCCACCTTTCCCCCTGGGCGTTTCGGCGGACCTTCCGGGGGTACGTTGATCGGGCCGGCCTGGACCCCGGGACCGTGACCCCCCACGTGCTGCGCCACACCTGCGCCACCGAGCTCCTGCGCCGCGGGGTAAACCTCCGGGTGATTCAGGAAGCCCTGGGCCACAAGAACATCTCCACCACCCAGATCTACACCCACGTCGTTAATGAGGACGTCAGGGCGGCTATGAGGCGTGGAACCTAAACCTTCTTAAGGCACGAACCCCACAACGTCATGCCCGCCGGGCCATACGCCTTTGTAGTTGAAGTACATGGGGCGCTCGGCGATGATTCCCACTCCGTTGGTGCTCTCCACCTTTGCAGAGAAGTCATGGAACGCATCGTCTCCCACACCGAGGGTGTCTTTCACAACTACTGTGGATCTGGAATTTCCACTAACCGTGAGCGTCTGCTCTCTCGTATCACCGTCTCCCAGCAGATAGACGATTCCTACTTCTGCGTCCTTATCCGTAGGATTTTGTATGCAAATATAGGAGTCGAAGCCCGGGCGGCAGGTTCCTTCGGCGAAGTTGAAGTACATAGCGGGGGAAGTCGCCCCCACAACGTCATGCCCGCCGGGCCATACGCCTTTGTAGTTGAAGTACATGGGGCGCTCGGCGATGATTCCCACTCCGTTGGTGCTTTCCACCTTTGCGGAGAAGTCGTGGGAAGGGTCATCTCCAACACCGAGGGTGTCCTTTACGACTACTGTGGACCTTGATTCTTTACCAACCTTGAGCGCCTGTTCCTTGGTGTTCCCGTCTCCCAGCATATAGGTGATCTTGATCTCAGCATCTTCGTTTCCCGGGTTCTGTATGCAGATGTAGGGGTCGAAACCGGGTCGGCATGTTCCTTCGGCGAAGTAGTAAGTCGTTGGTGGTGGGGGCTTTGCACTGTCAATCTCTTGTATATAAATCTGTTTATAGCAACTACTATGACTCTCATCTTCCCACGTAATAAATGAACACCCCGATCCGTCACCGTATGCCCATACCTCATCTTGACACCAATAATCCGTGCAAATTGGGAAGCCATTGAAGCTCCACTAGCGGTGGCCGGGTTTCTCTGGACAGGCTATAGCGATTCTTAAGTGGTAAACCGCTCATCAAACTGCCTCCGGTATCTGACTGATAGATGTCAACTACACTTCCCCATTCTTTTTCCCTTTCCCACCCCCTAGGGGGTGGCGCTTGCTTTGCTTGTCGTCGGTCCTGCCTGCTTTGCTGTTCACCTCCTTCTCTTGCCGATGGTAAACGGCGGCTTCCTTGACCCTTGCCTGGACACCTTCCAGGCCGTTATCGGGGCTCAGGCGGCCTCCTGGTGCTTCTTCGGTGTTGTTCATGTTGATGGTGTGCTTCATGCCAACTGCCGTTCATGCGGTTGTTCTGACCTTCTTCTTGCCGACGTCACTGCTCCCCGTCCTCTTGCCTCCCGATCCGCTTGAGTGCACCAGGCGATCAGGCGGCCGTCGTTGTCACCTGATCCAGCGTAGACCAGTAGACCTTGTCCGGCGTTTGATAGTCAAGGCTCTGGTGCCGGCGCCGGTGGTTGTAGAACTCGAAGTAGCATCCGAGCTCCCTGCGTGCCTCGCTGAT
>JAHIMR010000022.1 GCA_018896525.1 Actinomycetota bacterium | reverse complement strand
TTCCGACCAGCCGGTGGTAGCCGAGAGGGCGGTGTACTGGGACCACAGGACCGGCGGGCACGACTCGGTGGGGGTTACCAACCCATCCACCACCTGGTACCTGTCCGAGGGCTCCACCGGAGAGGGCTTCGAGACCTGGGTGCTGGTACAGAACCCCAACAACACAGAGGCGGAAGTGGTGGTCACCTACATGACCCCCTCGGGGCCGGTAAGCGGGCCCTGCGCCACCATCAGCGCCAACTCGCGCCAGACGTTCAACGTGGGTGACACCGTGCCGGGTGAGTGGGAGGTCTCCACCCGGGTGACCAGCGACCAGCCGGTGATAGCCGAGAGGGCCATGTACTGGGACGGTCGGGGGGGGGCACGACTCGGTTGGGGTGACCAACCCGTCCACCGACTGGTACCTGTCGGAGGGCTCAACCGGTGAGGGCTTCGAGACCTGGGTTCTGGTGCAGAACCCGGGTAGCACCGAGGCCGACGTAGTGGTCACCTACATGACACCCTCGGGGCCGGTGAGCGGGCCAATCGCGACCATCGGCGCCAACTCGCGTCAGACGTTCAACGTGGGTGACACCATCCCCGGGGAGTGGGAGGTTTCCACTCACGTGTCCAGCGACCAGCCGGTGATAGCCGAGAGGGCCATGTACTGGGGGGAGCGCACCGGGGGGCACGACTCGGTGGGATTCAGCGGGCAGCCATAAAATGACGCACTGGTGCCAGGCACCGTTGTTGCGTTTTGCACGGCTGGTGCCAGGCACCGTTGTTGCGCCAGGCACCGTTGTTGCCCCCCGCGAGATAGTTTGAGTGACAGGTCTATGCCGTTGACAGGTGCAACCGGTTACACGCCAACGAACTGAAGGTTAGTAGCCAAGGTGGAGTGGAACCAGGAAGATCTCTTTCCCCGTATAAGATTCATTGTTGCCAACTCATGGAGGATGGGCAAGAATGGGGCAAATCGTGGTAATGTTCTGGTGTTGAGAGGTGGATGTGAGAAATACCGCCTTTATTATCTTCCTGTAACAATCGATTAGCCAGATACACGACATGAAGGGAGTCCGCGATGAATACTGACTCTTCGGCAGGCATCCCCAAGCGGCGTCTGGGCCGCACCGATATCGAGATCACCCCTATCGGGCTCGGGACGTGGCAGTTCGCGGAGGGGAAGGGCATTGACCGCTTCATGTACAAGGGACTCGATCCCGAGGTGACGGGAGAGATCGTCAAGACCGTGTTTGACGGAGGAATCAATTGGTTTGACACCGCGGAGGGATATGGCTGGGGGCGCTCGGAGCGGGCCCTTTCCAGTGCCCTCAGCGGCGCCGGCATCGCGGATGAAGACGTGGTCATAGCCACTAAATGGTTTCCTCTTGGCAGGACGGCCGAGTCGATAAGGAAGACCATCCATAAACGTAAGAGCTGCCTCGAGGGATACACAATCAGCTTGCATCAGGTGCACCAGCCCACATCGTTCTCCTCGATAGAGGCACAGATGGACGCGATGGCCGACCTCGTTGATTCGGGTCAAATACGCTCCGTCGGAGTGAGCAACTTCTCCGCGGGGCGGATGCGCAGGGCTCACGCGGCGCTTAAGCGGCGGGGGTTGCCGCTGGCGTCGAACCAGGTCAAGGTCAGCCTCCTGGACCGCCACATAGAGAAAAGCGGAGTCCTGGAGGCGGCAAAGGAACTGGGGATGACCATCATCGCCTGGTCTCCCCTGGAGATGGGCGTGCTCACCGGCAAGTTCCACAAGGACCCCGGGCTTCTGGGGAGCCGTCCGATCGGCCGGAGGTTTTACCTTAGAAGGCAGTTAAAGCGCAGCGCCCGAGTGATAGAAGCACTCGAGGAGATCGCAGATGCCCACGGTGTGACCCCGGCGGTGGTCGCTTTGAGCTGGCTGGTCAACTTCTACGGGGAGACGGTCGTTGCCATCCCGGGAGCGACCAAGGTAAGTCACGCCGAGCAGAACGTGATGGCTTTGGGACTCAGGCTCTCCGAGAGTGAGATGGAGCGCCTCGATGAACTGTCAAGGAAGTTCCAGCGCCTGATTCCATTTGGCACGTAGTACGGGGTTCAGGTCTATCGTGAACTCGGCCAAAGCGGTTGCACCTTGTCGACCTGTGCATGGAAGTCGGCCAGGAGGTTCACTCGGGGAATAACTTGCGCCGTTGGTTCGGGGCTACCACGGGGAGTAGTTGCCCGGCGTGAATCTGAACGTGTCCTCCCAGTAATGCCCGCCGATTATCGCCACCGCCTTGGCGTTTCCCCGCCGGTCGATGCCCTCGACCACGTAGATAACCCACAATGCTCCGCGGTCGAAATGAATAGAAAAGAGAAGTCACGGTGTTATAATGAGGACTGCAGGTGTGACCGGCGAGAGAAAAGCAGTACGTCTGTTGGGATACCGGGGGGAAGTGATTTTTACGCGGCGGGCGGTTTTTTTCAAGGGTTCCCATCCATCAATAAAGACAGCCACGGTTCTACTGGTGGTTCTGCTATGCACGTTGCTTATGCCTCCCGTATACTCCGGGGGGCAGGAGATCTCGCCTGGCTACGACTTCAACGACCCGGGGGAGTACGTCTACGATTCCGACCTCATAGAGTTCTCCAACGGAAAAGCCATGACAAAAAAGCTCCCCCTCCAGAACGGCTGGTGGACGAAGACTCATAACACCAGTGGGGGCGACTATGCCTGGGGTGTTTCATGCGATTCACAGGGCAGGGCGACTGTGGCCGCTTCGGCCAATACAAAGTGGTTCGTGAGACAGTACGGCGCCGATGGTCGCACGCTATGGACCTCATCCCTGACAGGCTCTGACAGCTATGCGAAAGGCGTATCCTGTGATCTAAATGACAACGCTATCGTTACCGGTTACATAGACGCCGGCGCAGACAAGGACCTGTACACCAAGAAGTATGGCCCCGGGGGTTCAGAGCTCTGGACCAAGCAGCATATAACAGGAGGGGATCAGTACGGCAAGGACGTTTCCTGTGACAGCGGCGGCAACGCATTTATCGCCGGGCTGGAGGGCCCTTTAGGGAACAACGAGAGGCTAATGGCTAAGTACGAATCGGACGGGACCTTTGGTTGGTCCGTGGTCGTTGGCGGCGCGGGAAACGACGGGGCCAACGGGGTTTCCTGTGGTCCTGATAACAACCCGGTGTTTGCCGGTTACCTCACAGGCGGTGCGGATCTCAATGTGTGGGTTAGAAAGAGCACTGGTTTGAACGGAGCGGACATGTGGACCAGGACCCACGACGGGGGCGGTGGCAACGACCTCGGCGCGGCCGTTTCCTGTGATTCAAACGGAAATCCTGTTGTAGCGGGACATACGAAAAGCGGAACTGATCAAGATATCTGGGTACGGAAGTACAGCTCTTCAGGCGATACGCTATGGACACAGACCATCAGTGGCGGCCCGGATCTCGACGGCGCCCATGGTATCTCCCACGACAGAGATGACAATGTCGTTGTCGCCGGATATACTGAAACCGCCGATAATTTCGACATCTGGGTTGGAAAGCTCCGCGGTACGGACGGTAAGCAACTCTGGACCACTACTTACAGCAGTGGAAACGGTTTCGACGAAGCCCTCGATGTTTCTTGCGACGAAGACGGCAACCCCGTGGTCGCGGGATATGTCGGCGACGCAACCAATTACGCTATCTGGGTGAGGAAGTACCCTCCGGGAGAGTACGCGTCGTCATCGCCAACAGTTACGACCAAGAGGGGCTTGGATGTTTCCGGCGGGTTGCTCGCGGGTTTCGAGGAGAAGCTCGGGGGGGGCAATCAGGGGACCGTCACCTATCAGCTTTCCCCCGATGGCTCTGACTGGTACTACTACGACGGTACGTGGAAGAAACATAGTGGAGGCTCCGGAATGGATGCCTCGGGTCCTGATACCAACACCGCGGCCGAGGTCGACCGGCACATCGGCAAGTTCAGCTCCATCGCGAGCTCAAGTCTGTACGTCCGCGCTTTCCTCGACTCGAACTCCATGCAGAAAGTGGAGCTGGACCATGTATCGGTCCGGCTGACCACTACCTCTTTCTACTTCGCCGAGGGCACCTGCCGTCCCGGGTTCGACCCCTACATCTGCATCCAGAACCCGGGCGCGACCGACGCCGATGTCAAGGTCACCTACATGCTGGGGGACGGCACCACCCAGGAGGACAGCTTCGCCGTCTCC
>JAHIMR010000021.1 GCA_018896525.1 Actinomycetota bacterium | reverse complement strand
TTATCGAAAGTGTTCCCCTAACCATCTCCTCATGGTCGATGTACGGCTTGATGCGGGACCTGCTCTCTCGCTCCTCCCCTGTCATTCCAGAACGGTTCATGAATATTCCTCCTTCCTCCAGAACTGATACTTATAGTATATGTCAGTTGTAGACAGAACTCAACCCTTTTACGCGAATGCGAATTTGCTCAAAGGTGGTGGAGGTGGTGGAGATCTCGTTGTTACGCGGAAAGGAGGGGTCTAAATTCCCGAGTTACGGAATCGCTGCCCCGTTGGATAGATACGGTTAAGCACCGAGAGCGTCGAAGCGCCGCTCCGGCAAGGCGCGCGACCGAGTCGTACTCTTGGAGTACGTCGAGGGAGCGGAACGCAGCCGGAGTGGATGCAGCGGCGTTCGAATGCAAGCGTATTTATCCAGCGGGGTACTACTAGGTAGCGACACCTTCGGGAATCAAGTCCCTGGTAACCGACGTGTCTACCGGTACCGCGGGACTCATGGTACCGGAAAAAGTGATGCTTTCCAGGAAGCGGCCCTTGGCGGCGGCAGGCCTCGCCCTCAGGAGTTCCTCCAGCACCGCCTGGTAATTCTCCAGTAGTTCCTCCACCTCGAACGACACCTTGCCCAGCACCAGGTGCACGTTGGCCTGCTTGTCCACCCGGTACTCGATCTTGCCGCCCTTGGCGTCCCGGACCGCTCTCTCGATATCGAACGTTACCGTACCGCTCTTGGGGTTCGGCATCAAGCCGCGCGGGCCGAGCGTCTTCCCCAGTCTGCCCACCAGGCTCATTACGTCAGGAGTGGCTATAGCGGTGTCGAAGTCGGTCCAGCCTTCTTTGACCTTCTCTACCAGGTCCTCGCCACCCACGTAATCCGCCCCCGCTTCCTCCGCCTCGGTGGCCTTCTCCCCCACCGCGAACACCGCGACGGTCATCTCCTTGCCGGTCCCGGAGGGAAGAATCATCGTTCCCCTCACCATCTGGTCGGCGCGGCGCGGGTCAACCCCCAATCGGATAGCGACATCGAACGTTTCATCGAAACCGCTGGCGGCGAACTCCTTGACCAGTTTCACCGCCTCGTACGGCGAATAAAACTTACCCGGCTCTATCTTCTCCTGGCCCTCCCTGTACCGGCGGCCCCTTTTCCTCAACTCGCCACCCCTTCCCCTGAAGCATCATCCCCCGGCTCCTGCCCGTCACCGGGCTCGATGCTGTCCACCACTTCCAGCCCCATGCTGTGCGCGGTACCCTCGATTATCCTGGTAGCGGCATCAAGGTCCTGGGTGTTCAGGTCGGGCATCTTCGTCCGGGCGATTTCCCGAACCTTGTCCTTGTGTATTACCCCGCACCGCTCCCTGTTGGGCTCACCGCTTCCTTTACCATCCTCCGTTTCCAGTTCCGCGGCCTGCAGCAGCAACCTGGCCGCCGGGGAGGTCTTGGTGATGAAGGTGAAGGTCCTGTCCACAAATACGGTTATCTCTACCGGTACTATCTGGCCCAACTTATCCATCGTCTGCGCGTTGTAAGCCTTGCAGAACTCCATTATGTTGACCCCGTGCTGGCCCAGCGCCGGCCCCACCGGGGGCGCCGGATTCGCCTGGCCCGCGGGTATCTGCAGCTTGATCACGGTCATTACTTTCTTTGCCAACTCCTGCTCCCTCCTTAGTGCCCCGTCTCATAAATACAATGGCATTCGAACGCCGCTGCATCCACACCGGCTGCGTTCCGCTCCCTCGAAGTACTACAGGAGTACAGCCTCGGTCGCGCGCCTTGCCGGAGCGGCGCTTCGACGCTCTCGGTGCGTCACCGTACTTATGAGACGGGACACTACAGTTTCAGCACCTGCTCGAACGCCAGCTCCACCGGCGTTTCCCGCCCGAATATCGAAACCAGGACCTTCAACTTGCTCTGATCCAGGCTCACCTCGCTTATAACGCCGGTGAAGTCCGCGAACGGACCCTCGACAACCTTAACACCCTCGCCCTCAGTAAACTCCGCGGAAACCTTGGGCTTATCCGCTTTTTGCCTGGCAATAACCCGCTCCACCTCGTCGTTGGGTATCGGCACCGGGCGGACCGATGTCCCCACGAAACCGGTGACGCCCGGGGTGTTTCTCACCACGTACCAGGAGTCGTCGTCCAGGTTCATGTGAATCAGTATGTATCCCGGCAGGAGCTTTTTCTGAACGAGTTGCTTCTTACCGGACTTGTACTCCAGTACGTCCTCGACCGGTACCACTACCTCGAATATCCTGTCCTGCATATGCATGGAGTCGATGCGATGTTCCAGGTTGTTCTTAACCTTGTTCTCGTACCCGGAATAGGTATGTACTACGTACCACTTCTCTTTTTTCCTTGTCATTTCTCCCGAATGCACCTCTCTTGACTCAAACCTCCGGCGCGGTTTGCATCCCGCGCCCTATTTCAGGTGATTATCAGCGCAAGCAGCTTGGAAAGCATAAGGTCCAGGACGAGGATAAACGTCGTCACGATAGTAACCGTTATGAGCACTACTATCGTATAGTTAACGACCTCCTCCTTGCTGGGCCAGATGACCTTCTTCATCTCTATCCGGACATCCTTCAGGAACTGGATGACCGTGTTCCAGAAGCGCTTCTTCTCGCCCCTTTTCCGATCCGCCGCCTTCTTCTTCTGGGCGGCAGCCCTCTTCTTCTTGGCCGACTTCCTGCTCTTCTCCTGTACTCTTCTGAGCTGCCTGTTTACCATTTCCTGCCTTTTCGCTCCCGCGGACGCCTTGACCCATCCTCAACCCTGTTGGCAGGCCCGGAGGGATTCGAACCCCCGACATCTGGTTTTGGAGACCAGCGCTCTAGCCAGACTGAGCTACGGGCCTGCGTCCAGCTCTAAACCTACCTTGTTTCACGGTGCATTGTGTGCTTCCTGCACCATCTGCAGTACTTCTTCATCTCCATGCGATCCGGATCGTTGGTCTTGTTCTTCTTGGTCGTATAGTTCCTGCGCTTGCACTCTATGCAGGCCATTGTCACTATTACCCTCATTTCTCTATCCCGATAACCCTTCCCGCCCCGACCGTCCTGCCACCCTCACGGATGGCGAAGCGCAGGCCCTCGTCCATGGCGATCGGGGTTATGAGCTCCACACCCATCTCGGTGTTGTCACCGGGCATCACCATCT
>JAHIMR010000020.1 GCA_018896525.1 Actinomycetota bacterium | reverse complement strand
GCTTCACCATGTTGGCCGCGACACGGTTCACGTTCTCGAGGTACTCCCCGTAGGAGATACGCCGGCCTTTGAATGCGATGGCTTCCTTGTCCGGGTCCCGCTCCACGTTCCTTTCCAGCATCTCTAAAACCAGCATTGAAAACCCCCTTGTTGTCGGGCCCTCTCCCTCTACTTTCCGCTTACCACCAGCCCCTCGACCAGTATGGAAGGTGTGCCGACACCCCCCAGCAGCGGTGTGAACCTGATGTCGTTCCCTATGCCTGTTATCCCCCCGAGGATCTCCTCCATCGTACCCGCTATTGTAACCTCTGTTACCGCGTGAGTCGCGCGCCCCTTCTGGACCCATCTGCCCTTTGCTCCAACCGAAACCTCGCCTGTCACCGGGTTCAGTCCCACGTGGGCCCCCTGTAGCTCGAGGACCTCAAACCCTCTCTGGATCCCGGACCTCAACTCATCGGGCGACGCCCGACCCGGCTCCAGGCGGATGTTGGTGGGAGTCACAGCGACTCTGGCGCGAAAAGACGGGCGCCCGGCGTTCCCGGTGCTCCTGGTTCCCATTCGACTCGCGGTGTAGCAGTTGTGCAGCCAGGTGCGAAGTACTCCCTCCTCCACCGGCGACTTGCTCGATGTCGCAACGCCCTCGTCGTCAAACGGCGCGGTCCCGAAGCCGCCCTTTGACAGTCCGTCATCAACAATCGTCACGGCCTCGGTCGCCATTTTCTCGCCCAGCCGGCCGGCAAGGAACGAACGGCCCCTGGTGACCGCCTCCCCGCTCAGCGCGGCGGCCAGCATCGCTACCATCTCCGCGGTGGAAAGGTTGTCGAAGAGCACCGGGACCTTTGCCGTCTCCACCTGCCGCCCTCCCAGCAGGCTGACCGCCATCGAGGACGCCTCTTTTGAGGCCGCTTTCGCGTCCAGCGAGCCGAAGGAGCGCCCCGCCGTGAACCCGAACCCCGTCTGCGAGCCGTCCCGGTCTTCGGCTATGGCCACCAGGTATCCGTAACAGACCGACGAGCGGTAGCCCGCCCTGAAACCTCGGCTGTTGACGATGACTACCTCCCCCGCGGACTCGCTGTAAGTGGCAGTCTCCACACCGATGATCCTGGGGTCGTACTCCAGGGCAACTCTCTCCATCTCCAGGGCGAACTCGATCTTCTCTCCAGCCGTTACGGCATCCAGGTCCTCGCCCCAGAGTTGGAGGTCCTCTCCCAGATACAACCCCTCCGTCGCGTTCTCAGGGAACTGCTCCGGTCCGGGTAATCCCCTGTCACTATCCCCGGGGGAGACCCTCGCGGACTGGACCGCGGAAGCCACCGCGCCGCGGATTGCCTCCTCCGATACGTCTGAGGTGAACGCCCTCCCCAACCGATCACCCAGGTAGGTCCGCAGGCCTATCCCCCTCGTTTCCGCCGAGGAGTACTTCTCTACCCCGCGGTTAAAAACCTTAAGAGTCAGTTCCCGTTCCCGCTGGAGGAAAGCCTCCGCTTCCGTGGCCCCGCCGGAGAGCGATCCCTCGAGCGCGATATCCAGTTTCTCAAAATCAGGCTGCATACGAGTAACCTATCAAACCGAGCACCCGATGTGAACCGTGTCGCCCCGGGCTGTTGCATAATGCACGTATGGGGCCTGGCCCCTGGGGTGCGTTTTGCACGTCTGGGGCCAGGCCCCTGGGGTGCGTTTTGGGGAGGGAGGGGTCTACTCCCCTGGGCTGTTGCATAATAGACAACGCTTGAGTGGATGTTGCAACGGCAACAGCCTGGGGATGGCGGGTATTGTCTAGCGTTATCGCCAATAGACGTGGTGCCAGGCACCTGCGTTGCATTACTGAGAGCGTTTTGCGTGGAGTATCGAACGCAACACATGAGCCAGGCACCTTCGGGTGGCGTGGGGGGTCAGGCCTTCTAGCCGTAACGTTTGCTCCAGGCCGCCGCTTAAAGGCGCTGACCCCACTGGTAGGCGAGTCGTCGTGTTGCCTCTCCGCTTGCTCTGGCTTATGATTTCGTTATCAATCTAGTGGAGGTGCGATCTTATTGGGTAAGGTATTCTACATAACGACACCGATATACTACGTCAACGACATGCCGCACATAGGTACCGCCTACACCACCCTGGCGGCCGACGTTATGGCCCGCTACCACCGGCTCAAGGGCAGTGAGGTCTTC
>JAHIMR010000019.1 GCA_018896525.1 Actinomycetota bacterium | reverse complement strand
GGACTCGGGGAGATGCCGGCAGGTTGCCGGCGCTACGGGACTCGGGGAGATGCCGGCAGGTTGCCGGCGCTACGGGACTCGGGGAGATGCCGGCAGGTTGCCGGCGCTACAGGGAATGGGGAGCTGAATGCCGGCAGGTTGCCGGCGCTACGGGACTCGGGGAGATGCCGGCAGGTTGCCGGCGCTACAGGGAGAGGGGAGCTGAATGCCGGCAGGTTGCCGGCGCTACGGGACTCGGGGAGATGCCGGCAGGTTGCCGGCGCTACAGGGAATGGAGATGCCGGCAGGTTGCCGGCGCTACGAGGAGTGGTGATCCATCCGCGTCAAGGTTTCCCGGGTACTCGTAAGCCGAACGCAAGAAAGCCGGCCTAAGAAAACCGGCTTTCTTGTTCTTCACATCCCGCCACTAGCCCTCTGGCTAGATGGCGTGTCCCGCCACGAGGTCGGGGCAAGCTACCGTCGGTGGGTCGCCAACTACGAGAGTGTACAGAGTACCGTTTGTCGGGCATTCCGGAGGATTCTTCAACACCCTGTAGCTCCCTGTCACCATTGCATGGGCAGCGTTGATAGCGCCCGCAAGAGGATACAGTTCAGCATCCGCGTAGTAGGTGTTGATAGCACCCTCAATCGTCCTCAGGTTCGCCTGGCAGGTCCTCTTCTGAGCGTTTCTCCTGGCTTGGAGATACACCGGGATCGCTATTCCTACAAGAATTGCAATGATTAGAATAACGATCATCAGCTCGATCAGCGTGAAACCCTTTGATTTGTGCATCAATTTCCTCATAATTTTCACCTCCTCCCATTTATCCTCTGTTTATGTACTCCATCATAAGTACCTTCGGCACTATTCTACCTTAACTTTAGATGAATTGATATTATTTTCGCCCATCGGGTTTCCTTACTTGAGCATCGTGATGACCCGGAAAATCGGCAGGTAAAGCGCGATGACAATCGTCCCCACGGCGAGGCCGAGGAACATTATCAGCAATGGCTCAATCGTCGACGTCAGCCCGTCAACCGCCGCGTTCACTTCCGAGTCGTAGAACTCACTGACCTTGGCGAGCATCACGTCCAGGGCGCCGGTCTCCTCGCCGATGGCTATCATCTGGGTGACCATGGGCGGGAACACCTTGGCCTGGGCCAGCGGGGCGGCGATCGTCTCGCCCTCCTTCACGCCGTCCTTTACCTTATCGAGCGCCTTGGTGACCACCATGTTACCGGTGGTCTCACCGGTTATCTCCAGCGCCCCCAGGATGGGAACACCGGACGACAGCAGGGTTCCCAGCGTCCGGGAGAACTTCGACATCGCCGTCTTGTGGAACAGCGGGCCCACCATTGGCAGGTGAAGCTTCAGCCTGTCTACCGCCATGCGACCGGTGGCGGTGGCCTTGAACCGCCTGAACCCTATGACCAGGCCGATGATGACCGCTATCATAATCAAACCGCCAAAGCCACCGACGAAGTGGCTGAGAGAAACCAGCATCTTGGTGAAAGTTGGAAGCTCTCCTCCCATGTCCTCGAACATGCCGGCGAAGTTCGGCACCACGAAGACAATCATCGCGGTCAACAGGAGCAGCGTGATGGCCAGTACCGCTATCGGGTAGGTCATGGCCGACTTGATCTTTCGCCGTATCTCCTGCTCCCTCTCCATCTGGTTGGCCACGCGCAGGAGCACGTCATCCAGCATGCCGCCCAGCTCACCGGCCCTGACCATGCTCACATAGAGGTTGCTGAACGCCTCAGGATGCTTGGAGAGCGCCTCGGAGAGCGAGCGACCGGCCTCGACATCCTTCTGGCAGTCGACAATAACATCCGCCAGGGTCTTGGAATCCGTCTGCTGAGCCAGGACGCTCAAGCACTTTATCAAGGGAAGCCCCGCGTTGATCATGGTAGCGAACTGGCGCGTGAATATGGTTACATCTTCGCCCTTGACCTTGGCGCCGAAGATATGAAGCTCCTTCTTGGCCATGGAGATCTTTGCCTCTTCAATGGAGACAACGAAGTAACCCATCTGCCTGAGTTTGCCGGAAAGCACGTCAACGTTCTCCGCCTCGAGAGACCCGGTTATCTCCCGCCCGGTCCGGTCCCTGACTGTATACGTGTACGCGTTGGCCACGGTATCCCTCCCGAAGTGACCCTACTCTCCCTATATCTTCTTAACCTAATAATAGCACCATCTATTGACTTTACACAACATTAGTTAACAGAAAACTAATTGTACCGCCCGGATTTCGCGTTTAGCGACCGACCAGCCTCCTGTAATCCTCCTTGTTGTGGGAGCGCGCGAGACCGGTTTCGTAAGTTATCTGTCCGGCCCTGTATAGCGCCGCGAGAGAAGCGTCCATTGTCTGCATCCTGAGCTGCCCTCCCGACTGCATGGCGGAGTATATCTGATGTACCCTGGCGTCCCGTATCATGTTTCGGATAGCCGATGTCGCTATCATTACCTCCACCGCCGCCACCCTGGCCCTGCGGTCCTTGGTGGGCACCAGTTGCTGGGTAACGATCGTTTGTATGGTTGACGCCAACTGCAACCGCACCTGTTGCTGCTGGTAGGTGGGGAAGACGTCGATTATCCTGTCGATGCTCTGGGGGGCATCCTGCGTGTGCAACGTGGCGAACACCAGGTGACCGGTCTCCGCCGCGGTCAGCGCCGTCGATATCGTCTCCAGGTCCCGCATCTCGCCGACCATTATCACGTCCGGGTCCTGCCTGAGAGCGTACTTCAGCGCGTTGGAGAAGGAGTGGGTATCGGAGCCGACCTCCCTCTGGTTGACGATGCACTTCTTATGGAGGTGCAGGAACTCGATCGGGTCCTCGATGGTGATGATGTGCTCCTCGCGTGACGAGTTGATGAGATCGACTATCGCCGCCAGGGTTGTGGATTTTCCCTGCCCGGTCGGACCGGTCACAAGTATGAATCCCCTGGGAAGCCGGGCGAACTCCTTGAGTATCATCGGAAGCTGCAACTCTTCAATCGTCTTGATTCGGTAAGGGATTATCCTGAACGCCGCACCAACGCTGTTTCGCTGAAAGTACGCGTTCACCCGGAACCGGGCGCTCCCCGGCACCGAGTAGGAAAGGTCGTACTCCAGGTTGGTCTCCAGCGTTTCCCGCTGCCTGGCGGTAAGGATGCTGTAGACCATCTCGCGGGTATCGTTGCTGGTCAGCCTCAGATGGTCCATCCTCTGGAGAACTCCGTTGACACGCAAAACGGGCGGTACGCCCACGGTGATGTGGAGATCGGAGGCCCCTCTCTTTATCACTTCCTCAAGCATCTCGTTTATGTCCAGTCTTACACTCTTTTCCGCCACTGCTCCACCTCCATTTGACTGCCGCCGCTCGCGGTCGACACGGCTACATCACCACCCTCAGGACTTCCTCGATAGAAGTAATCCCTTCTCTTACCTTACCAAAACCATCCTCGCGCAGGGTCTTCATGCCTTTCTCCCGGGCCAGTTCTCCTATGTCGCGCGAGGTTGCCATACTTACAACAAGCTTCTCGATGTCCTCGCTCACCACCAGGACCTCGTAGATGCCTACCCTCCCACGATACCCCGCATGGTTACAGAAAGCACAACCCCCTTTGCTGGCCCTGTAGATAACCAAGTCCTCCATACCTTCAAGTGGAAAACCTTTTTTCTCAAGGTACTCCTGATCGTATTCCGCTTCCTCCCTGCAGCGGGTACAAAGCCGCCGACCCAGCCTCTGGCTCACCACACAGTCAACCGCTGAAGCAATAAGAAACGGCTCAACCCCCATCTCTATCATACGGGTTACCGCGCTTGGAGCGTCGTTGGTATGCAGTGTGCACAGAACCATGTGACCCGTAAGGGCCGATTCTATCGCCATCTTGGCGCTTTCCCCGTCGCGTATCTCCCCTATCATGACGATGTCGGGGTCACACCTCAGTATAGACCTGAGCGAGGCCGCGAACGTGAGCCCGACCTTGGTGTTGACCTGTACCTGGTTAAGCCCGTGCAGCTGGTACTCAACCGGGTCCTCAACGGTGATTACATTCACCTCGCGCCTGTTCAGCTTTCCCAGCGCCGCATACAACGTAGTCGTCTTCCCGGAACCGGTGGGGCCGGTCACGATACACGTCCCGTACGGCTTCTCGAACGAGGTGGTGAACAACTCCAGGGGACCTTCCTCCATGCCGAGATTGGAGAGTGAGATCATGATGGATGAACGATCCAGTATCCTGAGAACCACCTTTTCCCCGTACACGGTAGGCAAAGAGGCCACCCTTAAATCCACCGCCTTGTCACCGGCGATGGTGGAAAAACGGCCGTCCTGCGGTATGCGCCTTTCGGCTATGTTCATTTTCGCCATGATCTTGATCCGGGAAACCAACCCGGGGTGTATCTTCTTCGGCGACTTCCGTATCTCGTGAAGCACACCGTCCACACGATATCTTACGCGGACATCTTTCTCCGACGGCTCAATGTGCACGTCACTCGCGTTCTCGTTCACCGCCTCGGAGATGATAAGGTTCACGTACTTGACGATCGGCGCCTCTTCACCGGCCTCTATGAGATCCTCTTCATCTTCCTCCTCCTCGAACTCCTCGAGACTGACCTCATCGAACGCGTCGTCTATCTCGGCGGTGCTGTGCAAGTACCTTCCTATCACTCCCTCGATGTCATCCCTCGTGCTGACGACCGGAAGCACCTCCATGCCCGTCATGATGCGCAGATCGTCCAGGGCGAAAACGTTGGTGGGGTCCGCCATGGCAACCACAAGCTTGCCGTCCTTGTAATCGATTGGACAAACCATGTGCCTGCGGGCCAGGTTGGCGTCGATCAGGGTCGCCGCGGCAGGGTCTATCTTGTAACTGTTGAGGTCCGCGTAATCGATTCCTATCTGCTCGGCCAGCACGGATGTCAACTGCCCCTCGGTCAGCACCCTGTTATCGATTAGCACCCTGCCCAGTGATTTGCCGGTGCCTTCGTGCTCGATAGCGGCTTCTTTCAGTTGCTCCTCGGTAACCAGGTTGTTCTGGAGTAGCAGTCTCCCCAGGCGATCCTGTTTGGGCTTCTCCATCGGCCAGCGCTCCCTATCCGGATTGATATGTTTAATGTACCACAACACGCACAGGTGTCGCTTGCGCGTTATTGGTTCGTAAGGCCAAACACCTTGTCGCGGCCCTGGTGACAGGCCGGGCTGGTACTAGATATGAGCTTCCTCCAGCGCCTTCAATAACGCGACCCGCATAACCTCCACCGGCGCTTCCAGGCCTGTCCATATCTCGAACGCCGCCGCGGCCTGGTAGAGTAACATGCCCTTCCCGTCTATCACCCGCGCCCCGCGCGCCTCCGCCTCCTGGAGAAGCGGGGGTTGATACGACGAGTAGTTGAGGTCGCACACAACCTGGTTTCTGTTCAACATGGAAACCGGAATCCGCAGGACCGAGCCGTTAAACGACGTAAGGGGCGTGGCGTTTATTATTATGTCAGACTCGGCTACCAGAATATCGTAGTCGTCATCGGGTGAAAGCCAGTCTACGTCGATATCGGGGGTGCTTTGCCGAATAACTCCAGCGAGTTGCTCGCTGTGTCCAACGGTCCTGTTCACGATGACAATGGAAGCGCAACCGCCCAGCGCGAGTGACACGGTTACACTACGCGCGGCGCCACCGGCCCCCATGATCAGGACCCTGGCGCCCTTCACTTCGTATCCCACGTCCCTGGTCAGCGCGGTGTAGAAACCTCTGCCGTCAGTGTTGTAACCTATCAGTCTTCCCTTATCGACGAGAATGGTGTTGACCGCCCCTACCGTTTCCGCGAACATCGCCACATCGTCAAGCATGTCCAGCACATCGGTCTTGAACGGCATGGTTACATTCACGCCGGTAAACCTTAGCGCCTTAATGCCCTCGATCCCTTCCCGCAGATGTTCCGCCTGGACGGTCAGCGGCACGTAGCACCAGTTCAGGCCCATGTAATCGAAAGCGGCGTTGTGGATCGTCGGAGACAGTGTGTTATCCAGGGGGTTACCGATTATGCCTACCAGCCGTGTTTCCCCGTCGATTCTCATCGGTTACCTCATTCCCAGCCAATGCGGATTGAAGGGACGGTCTCAACCTCCCCCGAGGGCGACAGGAGTGTCGCCCCTCAACCGGCCTGCTCGACCGCCTCCGCGTTCTCGAGAACCCGCTCCAGTAATGTGATCAATACCGTCTTGACATCCTGAACATGCCGCGCGTCGCAGGGCACTATGTCTACATCGTCAAACGGGATGATCCCCTCCCGTACCTCTTCTTCGCTGAGGCGCTTCTTGCGGTCCGCCCGCGTCAGCCCCACCACATACGGGGCGTCGGACCACCCGGTGAATGACTCCAGTATCTTCTTTCCCTGAGCGAACGCGGCCTGCTTCGTGCCGTCCAGTAACACGACGTACCCGAGCATCCCCTCTGAGAGTATCTCCCACATGAAATCGAAACGGTCCTGCCCGGGCGTCCCGTATAGATGGAGGACATCACCATCGGAGAGCGTTATGCGCCCGAAGTCCATTGCGACCGTAGTGCTACCCTTCTTTTCCGTCTCACTTGCGTCCCTCTCGGTCGATACGACGTCTATCTCACTGATACTGCTGATGAACGTCGTTTTTCCCGAGTTGAAGGGTCCGGTTACCAGTATCTTGAAAACGCGCGACAATCAACCCCTCCTTCTTCTCATTTTTTATTCAGGTCGTCAATAATCTTCTTAACCGACCCCTTGTCCACCTCTTTCTCGCCGCGCGCGCCTCCACCTCCACCCTTGCCCTTCTTGCCCTTCTTGCCCTTCTTGTCCATTCGGGGCTTCTTGTCCCTCTCCTCCACCGGCCTGCGTTTCTTCTTTGTCATTGGGGTCCCGGCAAGTTCTATTAACTCCTGTTCAAGCTCGAATGACTCGAGATCAACCAGGCTGGTACCCGCACCGCGCTTACCCCTGACCGTCATGGGTTCCGCCAGTCCGAAGCTCTCCTCCTCCTCCTCCTCCTCCTCCTCCTCCTCAACGCCTACCACTTCGGCCTCGGCCTCGTCACTTATCTCCCCCAACTCGAAAACGGTTTCATCCACCGCTTCCTCTATGGCGGTATCCTGAAGGGCTTCAAACTCCTCGATGTTGTTATCCTCGACTGCCTCCCGGACGACCTCCTCCGGCAATCCCGCGATCTCCGCTTCCAGCATCTCCAGTTCAACCTCGAGCGCCTCGGCGGCCTCGGGTTCGGGCTCGGGTTCGGGCTCGGGCTCGACAAGTTCCATCACCGGTTCGGGCTCAAGCTCCTCCGACACGGTGAACTCCTCTATCGCCTCCACCGGCGTCTCATCTTCCACCGTCCCCTCACCGTGCTCCACCGGAGCTACGACGACCTCTTCGGCAACAACAATCTCGTCACGGGCGGTCTGGAGAGTAATCACTTCGGCGGTACCCTCATCCTCAAGGCCTACAATCTCCAGAACGGACTCGGTTTCCTCCTCCCCGATGGGACTTTCCGCTACCGGGATACCTTCCTCGGGCTCTTCTACTTCAAGCTCCTCTTCGCCCAGCACCAGGGGAATCTCTTCGATAACCGCGTCTTCTTCAACTTCAACCACGGTGCCCACTATGATGGATTCAGCATCGGGCTCCGCCTTCACATCCGCCTCCGCTGGTGAAACGGATATCGCCAGGTCTTCAGCCCTGGAGATGTCACCGGCTTCAACCCGCTGGACCAACGGCTCCGGTTCCTCCAGGACAACATCCGCTTCCTTTGGAGTCGCCGACTTACTGAACTTCAAGACCCTGCCGAGAACGCCTTTTCTCTTTACGGGCTCTCTCGACCCCTCCGGCTCTTCCTCCACCACCTTCTCAGCCTCTTGGGCGCCCGGCTGCTCCGCCTCGGGAACCGCGTCGGCCTCCTCCCACTCGACTGCGTCGTCCCGGGGTTCGACTATCGGGTATGTCGGCTGATCGAACGCCAGCAGTTCCTCCGTGCTCAGTTCATCACGCGACCGGGGAGTAACTCCCAGCATCTTTTCAATTTCGTCCTCGGAGAGCAGAGAAGCGTCATCCACCGCGGCGGCCTCGTCCACCAGGGGGACCTCCAGGACCTCGGCCGGCAGTTCCTCGACGTCAGTGGTTCCGAGTTCCTCCTCGGCGATGAACTCGAGATCCTCCAGCCTTTCCCCTGCCTCCTCCGGCTCGACGGCGGCGGTAACCACCTCCTCGTACGCCTGGGCCTCCACTTCCTGTTCGATTGTCACGTACTTTTCCGCGGCGCTGGGTACTACGTCCAGCGATTCTTCAACCGCAGCTTCTTCCTCGGCCACCTCCGCCTCGACGCCTTGTTGACCGTCCGCGACTGTCGCCGGTTCCTGCTCCACCTCTGAAACCTCAACCGCCTCGTCTTCACCGGTGGTTTCCTCGTCGAGATGCCCGGTTTGCTTTTTCTGAGTGTAGACCTTCTTTCCACCGCGAAGTCGCGTCAGGTGGCCTGCCCACTCCAACGGAATATCTTCCGGTTCTTCAAACTCGGAAAGCTCTTCCTCCTCCTCGGCCTGATAATGAACCTCTTCCGGCTCAGCCTCTTGCTTTTCTTCCCTGGCGATCGCCTCGACCTTCTCTTCCGTTTCCCTGAAAGCCACCAGTCGGTCGCTGTCCGACGCTTCCTTTATCGCGAGCGACTTGTAGTAGTCAACAAGACTCTCCCCCGGCGCCGGCCCCTTCTTTTCAACGGACGGCGGCATCTCAATTTCTTCGTGTTCTATCAGCAGTTCTTTTTCCGCAGCTTCTTCAGCTTCCGCTTCTTCAACTTCCTCTACCGCTTCTTCAGCTTCGAGTTCAATTTCGGTAGTCGGCTCCTTTTTCTTTCGCTTGGGCCCGCGGCGCTTTCTCGTGTGCTCCCTGGGAACTTCCTTCCCCTCGGCTGAGAGGTCTTCGACCGTAACCCCTTCATCGATCACCTCTTCTACGGTGATGTCTTCATCTTCGGTCTTCTTCTTGACCGTGGTTCCCTTCCTGCGCGACTTTCGCTCGGAGCGCTTCGCCTTTTCTCCCTTCTTCCCGGCGGAACTCCTGTCGGCTTTCTCTTCTTCAGTTTTTTCTTCCGCCTCCGGTCCCGCTTTCTCTTCCTCGGCCTCTTGGGTCTCAACTTCCGGTTCTGCTTTTTTTTCCTCCCGGGACACCTCGGCCGACAGTTCTTCCTCCAGGTCCCCAACCTCGTCCTCGAGACCGCCAGGTGTCACCACGACCTCCGCGCTCTCCTCCTCTACCAGGGCAGCGAGACCGGCGGTGACAAGACCGTACAGCGCCTTGCAAGCAACCAGTGCGCTCTGGCCTGACTTCTCGATGATGTCCCTGACGGTACTCTCCCCGTCCACGTGGTAGAGAACCAGCCACTCCTCGCTGGTGAGGTCGACGTCCTTCGCCTCCTTACCGGGGACCTTTGTCATCATGAAGACCGTGTCCAGTGAAGGGACCTTCTTCTCTATCTGGTACCACTCATCGAGCCGACGGCTCCCTTCCATGATTAGGTCCTCGGTGCTCATGGAGAGCCCGATGTCCTCTTCGGGGAAAATATCGTTTGGGTCAAAGTCGAACTCACCCTCGGTCCACCTGAGCAGGTGAAACACCGCGTCCCTGATCTGCTCCTGGACGAAAACCTCGAGGGACTCCCTGCTCAAGTATCCACGTTCAACCAGTATGTGACCCAGGCGTTGCCCTTTACGTGTCGTCTTCTGGAGATCGAGCGCTTCTTCGATCTGCTCTTCGGAAACCATTCCCGCTTCGGCGAGGCGCTGGCCCAGCGGCGCTCGTTTCCAGTTGTGAGTTGCGAAGAACACGTTCCCGTTACGAAAACAGACATATCCCTTCGCATCATCATTGACGATGTTGAGAGTGCCGTTCTTCTTCCCGAAATGTAGTAACTGGAACAGATCGGGTAGGCTGAAATCCCGGAGGCTGCCTTTCAGTGGCATACTGTCCCTGCCCGTTTATTCGTACTCCACCTGCAAATGCGATTCAATTATCTGAGCGATGTCCTTAGCCGCGTTTCTTATGTCGTAGAGAACCAGCCCTAACTTGCTCCCGCGCCGGACGATCGCGTTGAGCACCGCCTCCTCACCCGCGGCAATCAAGAAGACGTAGCCCTGTGCTCCCTCCACAAACACCTGGGCAAGCTCACCTCTGCCAAACTCAAACGCCGTCCTCTCACCGAGGCTCAGCAGGGCAGCGGACATCGCCCCGAGCCTGTCCTTCTCGTATCCGGCGGGGAGCACCGAGGCCATTACAAAACCATCCATGCTCACCACCGCGGCGGCATCAACATCCTGCCCCTTCTCCAGGAGTCGCTTCAGTGCGTCCTGAAGTTCGTTTTCTCTACTCGTTTCCAACTCCGAAAACCCCCGTCCCCTTATCTATACAGGCAAGGACGAATGAGAATCTCTCGCGCTAACAAACCCCCCGTTACCGTATTCTTTCGGGGGGAAAGGGTTCCTTCCTCCTCACTGCCAATTCTACCATAGGACAACGTCTGCTTGTGGCGGCAACCTGGTGCCCCGTCTCATAGATACACTGGCATTCGAACGCCGCTCCCGTCCACACCGGCTGCGTTCCGCTCCCTCGACGTACTACAGGAGTACGCATAAGTGCCTCGCTCCATGAATACGCTGGCATTCGAACGCCGATGCATCCACACCGGCCGCGTTCCGCTCCCTCGACGTACTACAGGAGTACGTCTAGGTCGCGCGCCTTGCCGGAGCGGCGCTTCGACGCTCTCGGTGCTTAACCGTATCCATGGAACGAGGCACTGAGTCGCGCGCCTTGCCGGAGCGGCGCCACGCT
>JAHIMR010000018.1 GCA_018896525.1 Actinomycetota bacterium | reverse complement strand
TCGTGCTGGAGCGCGGCATCAAGCCTGGTGACAAGAACGTCTCGGGCACCGGGCTGTCTCCGAAGTGCTTCCGTGATTTCGACTTTATGAAGCAGATGGACTTTCCACGCACGAGGGTCGCGACGATGGCGACGCTTCACTACTCGGACGCGGAAAACGTCGAGAAGCTGAACTTCTCGTTCAGCCCTTCGGCACGCGGGCCATACCCGGAGGCGCGGGAGTTCCTCACAAAGAACGTTTACAGGAGCGATCTCGACCCCTGGCTCGCGGGACTCGCGAATGAGGCGGGCGCGGAGTTCCGCACCGCGACGCGGGTTTCCTCCGTGAACCGCGGCGTGGACGGCAAGATCACCGGCGTGGTCACCGACTCCGGCGAAAAGATTCACGGTGACATCATCATCGGGGCCGATGGGGTCATCTCGACCGTTGCCAGGACTGCGGGGATAAGGGAAAAGTGGGACCCCGGCGAGGTCGCGATGATATTGAACGTGGACTACGGGGCCGCGCGCGAGGACATTAACCGCGTTATAGGAGGCAACGCCCTCCATTACTGGTACTCGGGCATCTTCCCGGTTGGCTACACCTTCTTCTCCGCTGAAGGCTTCCACGCGGGCCTGGGCTGTTACGTCAACTGGTGGAAGAAGAGCCCCCACTATTACCTCAAGAAGATGTTCGAGCTCGAGGGCGTTCAGCGGCAGATCGAGCTCTGTGGCGGTGAGCCCCGCGAGTTCCAGAACCACATGGTCACGTTCCTGCTGGACCCGAAGTCCACCTACGCCGACTCGGTGATGCTGGTCGGGGACGCTGCAGGGTTTGCCTGCCCGTTCGAGGCGGAGGGCGTGTATTACGCCATGTACTCGGGCATGCTGGCGGCAAAGGTCGCCCTCGAGGCCCACGGCAGCGGCGACACGCGTGCCTCCTTTCTCAAGAGATACGAGAAGGCGTGGCGCGCTTCACCCGTAGGCGAGGAGTTCATCGCCGGAGAGACTATCGACGGGTTCGTCCGGGGCATCGGCTTCAACCCCGACGCCGGCCGTTGGATAGTCCCGATGTTGAACGACGCTGCTTACGGGTTGCTTAACGTGGCCGAGTCCCATACCGCCAGTGCGCGGAACCTGCCGGCGGTGCTTGCCCCTTACCTGCCGATCCTCGTGGAGACCCTCGGCCGGGACCTGCTGCCCCTCTCAAATCGGATGGCCGAGCCGCCCGCGAAGCGCCCCTCGCCGACGGTGGAACGGTTGCTTCGAAAAGTGCTGCCCCCGGTTCTGCCGTTCTTCGCGCGCCGGTCGGCACGCGCCCACAAGAGCCGCTACAGCGAAGTAATGAGCGAGATCATGGTTGATGGATTCATGAAGCCCTACGCAGAGGAAAAAGCCAGGATGTCGGGGGGTGCGATCCGATGAACGCGAAAGAGCTCGCAAGGTTGATACACAAGACCGTGCCGGAGACCGACTTCATCTCGCTGGACGCTGACCGGTGCACGGGCTGTGGCGAATGCGTCGTCGTCTGCCCGGTATTCATCTGGGAGCTCGAAGGCCACACGGCTTCGCTCCCGGCCGACTACCGCGAGAGATGCCTTGAATGCGGCGCGTGCTGGCAGGTCTGCGAGCGGGGCGCCATCTGCTTCGATTACCCTGAATCGGGCACGGGAATAACGGTGCTGTACGGCTGAGCCTGGCCATAACGCCTTGTAGCAGTCGTTTACCAGCCAGTTGCGGTTGTGACGGACCCCTTTAGGGGTTGTCGGGGAAAGACAGGCTTTCGATGAACGCTTTCTCGAACAGGGGGTCTCCGGAGAGGTTGGCGACCTCGACCCTCTCCGATATCTCGAGCGCGTGAGACCAGTGCCGCTCTGAGGCAAGCATCATCTCGGCACCGGAAAGGGCGGCGTTGCCGGCGTATTCGACGTGGCTCTCGAGGAAGTGGGGAAGCAGGCCGACCGCAATCGCGCTGGAGGGTTTCAGAAAACTACCGAACACGCCGGCCAGGTACACGCGGTCTATCCGCTCGTAATTGGTCCCCATCGACGAGCATAAGATATCGACCCCCGCTCGCATGGCTCCCTTGGCAAGTTGCACCTGGCGTATGTCGTCCTGGTTAAGGGTGAGGCCGGTCCCCGGAGCAAGGTGGAACTCCCGTTGTCGAGCGTTTCCGGTGATGCGTCCGGGGGCGATCTCCTGTGCCTCTTCCGGTGGGAGCAGTCTCCCCGACGGCAGGAGCAACCCGGCGTCCAGGAGGGCCGCCACGCTGTCCAGGAGCCCCGAGCCGCAGATGCCGGATGGCTCGCCGCCGCCCAGCACGATCGGGATGAGCTCTCCGTCGCGGCTGTACGCCTCTATCGCGCCGGGGGCCGCCCTCATCCCCGAGGAGATCATCGCCCCCTCGAAGGCGGGCCCGGCGGCGGTGGAGCAGGCCACAACCCGATCCCGGTTGCCCAGCGCTATCTCCCCGTTGGTGCCCATGTCCACCACCATGAGGGTCTCTGGTGAGTCGCCCACCCCCAGAGCCAGTATGCAGGCAACGATGTCCGCTCCCAGGAAACCGGAGAGCACCCGGGGCACCAGCAGCCGCGAGGTGGGGGCGGCCTCCAGGCCCACATCAGAGGGACCGACATCGACCGGCCCCCATACGG
Source organism: Actinomycetota bacterium (assembly GCA_018896525.1). Classification (GTDB taxonomy): domain Bacteria; phylum Actinomycetota; class Geothermincolia; order Fen-727; family Anoxymicrobiaceae; genus JAHIPE01. The sequence goes on along the minus strand of JAHIMR010000018.1, from coordinate 8,776 downwards.
GAGGTTCAAACGGTGAGGTCCCCAGCGGGGATGGGTCTTCCCCCAGGGCGATGTGGACCATCGTGGTGTTGCCGACCATCACCAGCCTGACCAGGTCGCCGGGCAGGCGCCCGACCGAGTCCGTTAACCCTCTCAACAACCCGTTAATCGAGGAGGTTACATCCAGGTGCATCAGTTCACGCGCCCCGGGATCGCGCGAGTACCTCTCGATGCGGCTCATGACATCGGCGCCGAACCTGGCCTGCGGGTTCTCCGAGGAGGCGATTCCCACTCTTGACCCGTCCGTGAGGTCGAGGACCGAGACGCAGAGCGTTGTGGTGCCTACGTCGACGGCGGCCCCCAGGGGCTTGCCCGAGGGGCTGCTTCCCGGGACGCCGGGGAGGTCAACCGTCACCGCGCCTTCCCCGCCGAGGCCGGACTTCACGTCCGTCCCCGCCGGCGTTGACGGTGGTTCCACCTCCACCGGGCCGAGCACCACCGCCTGGCAGGCCAGCCGGAAGCCTTCCTCGAGGTCACCGGCGCTTATGGCATCAAGTTCGGCGCCGGTGGGAGGCGCCAGCAAACCTTCCGCGTGAACCCTGCACTTTCCGCAGTTGCCGCCGCTCCCGCAGGGAGCGTCTATCCGGACCCCACAGAGCACCGCCGCGTCCATCACCGTCGCCCCGGCGTGCACCACCGCGGACCTCCCCGGCGGGTCGAACCGGACCTCGAAGGAGCCACCGCCGTGCTTCAACTCGAGAATCCTGTTCGGTCACGCACGGGTGTGCCTCCTACATGCCGGCGTCGATATCGGGAACACGGAAACGGCGTAGCCCGCGCATCGGTCAATGACGGGGATGCTCCTTGACCGCCTTCAGTGCCTTGGAGACCGCTACGATGGTGTCCGCCTGGAACTGTGCCTCGAGATTGTCCATTCGAGCGTAGGCGAATCCCTTGGGTGTCACCACATACTTCGGCTTCACATCGTTCAAGGCCATGGCGATCACGTCCAGGCGGCAACGGGGGCATCCGCAAAAACCAGCATCCTCGATGATCACCTTGTCAACATAGGAGATGACGACGTCTTCCATGTAGTTCACCAGTCTCAAGGCCGCCTCCCTGTTGTAAGTACTCCCGTTCTCCATCGGCAGAGTGGTCACCTGACCCACTGTTCACTGCAACAGTATCACATTCCCGGGGTACTAAAATGTGCCAATTGCAGTGATAGGGATGCGGTGCTATAATTGCGGTTACTTTTGGCTTGTCCAATACGGTCGGTATCCACATTGACGCTGAAAACGGAGGGTTAATTGCGGAAGTACGAGACATTACTAATAGCGAGATCAGAGCTGGACGAGGACCAGTTGAAGGCGTTGCTCGACGACGTCACCGGCTTGATTGTGAGTGAGGGAGGCACGGTGTCCGGCGTGGATGTCTGGGGGCTGAGGCGCCTGGAGTACCCGATCGATCACGAGGAAAGTGGTCATTACGCTGTGGTAAGCTTTCTATCGGACAAGGATATCGTAAGGGAATTGGAGCGGGTACTGGGTATCAAGGACGAAATTCTTCGCTTGAAGACCCTGGTCATGAAGAAGGAGTAGGCCATGGCAAGTCTGAACAGGGTGGTCCTGATGGGTAATCTGACCAGAGACCCTGAACTCAAGTTCACCCCGGCGGGGAAGCCGGTGGCGGAGTTTGGGATTGCGGTTAATCGGATGCCGTACACCAACGACCAGGGTGAGCGGATCGAGGGTGTCGATTTCTTCAGCGTAACGGTCTTCGGGCGACAGGCGGAGACCGTTCAACAGTACCTCGCGAAAGGTAGCGGTGTGGCTGTCGACGGCAGGCTCCGCTACAGGGCATGGGAAACCGAGGACGGCCAGAAGCGCTCGGCGGTGGATATCCAGGCCCAGAATGTACAGTTCCTGCCCCGGGGAGGGGATAGTACGGCCGGTCCGGCCGGTCCCTCCCGGGAGCCTGTCGGCGATATGTCTGATATAGATATACCGCCGATTAAAAGGGAAGAAGGGGGCCCCTGGTAACGTGGAAAAGGAGTGTTTTCGATAGCAAGATCGAGTGACAGGAACAAGAAAAAATCTCCGGCCTATCCCAGGAAGCAGAAGCGAAGGTACTGCTACTTCTGCAAGGAGAAGATAAACTGGATCGATTACAAGGACGTGGGCATGCTGCGCCGCTTTCTCTCGGAGCGCGGCAAGATAAGGCCGCGAAGGGTGACTGGTACCTGTACACAGCACCAGGCCGAGCTGGCTAAGGCAATCAAGAACGCCCGCGAGGTGGCGCTCCTGCCATACCCGCACAAGTAATCCCGAACGAGTTCGGTTATCCGGGGACGGTGAAGACGCTTGAAGGTGCTGCTGAAAGAGAACATAGACCGGCTTGGCCGCATGGGCGAGGTAATTGAGGTAGCGGGCGGCTACGCCCGCAACTACCTGATTCCGCGCGGCTTCGCCATCGGGGTCACCCGTGGGCGGGTGAAGGAGATCGAGGAGCAGAAAAAGGTGCTCGGGGTCAAAGCCGCCCGGGAAAGAGACGGCATGGAAGCGGTCGCGGAGAGTATCCGCTCAAAGCCCATCAAGGTGGAGGCGCAATGTAGCGCCACCGGGAAGCTGTTCGGCTCGGTGACCAACCGGCAACTGGCCCAGGTGATCGAGGAGTTGACCGGCAACGAGATCGACAGGCACAAGATCGTCATGGACGAGAAAATACGGGCTGTAGGTACTTACAAGGCGGCAATAAGGTTGCATCCCGATGTCACCATCGATATCGAGTTCGAGGTCCAGGGCGAGGGGTTTGTGCCGGAGGAGCCGCCGGACGAAGAGGATGAGGCCGGAGAACGGCAGGAGGCATCCCCTTCGAGGTCAGCCGGGGCAGACGGCCCCGGAGATGTTGGCGGCACAGGGGAGGACGGACAGTTGGAGAGCCCCGGGAGCGACCAGGAGGAGGGCACGGAACCTGGTGTTGATGCCGAGTCGGGCCCTGAACAAACCGACGAGCCCGAGGGGGACGCTTCAGAAAGCCCGGACCCTGATAACGACTCTGACTCTCGGCGGGAGTAAGAAAAATGGCAGGCGAGTCCCACATGGACCGCGTGCCTCCACACAACCTGGAGGCGGAGGAGTCGGTAATCGGCTCCATGATCCTTTCCCACCGGGCGGCGGCAGAGGCGCAGGAGTTGCTGGTCGCCGAGGATTTCTACACCGATGCCCATCGCAAGATCTACGGGACGTTGGTGGACCTGTACGCGGGCGGCTCGACCACAGACCCGGTCGTCCTGGCGGAGGAGCTTAAGAAGCGCGGAACGCTGGAGTCGGTCGGCGACAGAGCTTACATCTACTCCCTGGTGGGCGACACGCCCAATCCCGGCAACGTAAAGCATTACGCCACCATTGTCAGGGACATGGCGTTCAAGCGGAAGCTGATTGATGTCGGCTACGAGGTCACCAGCCAGGGTTACAGCACCGCCAGCGACGTGGAGGAGGCGTTCGACAAGTCGGAATCGGCCATCTTCGCGGTAGGGAAGAGGATGAGGCGCGAGCGGCTCACCCATATAAACGAGCCGCTGAAGGAGAGTTTCCGGCGGATGGAGGAGGCGCGAAAGCGCAAGACGCGCATCACCGGGGTCGAGACCGGGTTTAAACAACTGGACAACCTGACGTCCGGATTGCAGTCGTCCAACCTCATCGTGGTGGGCGGCCGTACTGCGATGGGAAAGACCAGCTTCGCGTTGAACATCGCCCACCACGCCAGTGTCCAGAGGGAGATCGGTGTACTCATATTCAGCATGGAGATGTCCAAGGTCGACATATCCGAGAGATTGCTCTGCACCCAGGCCAGGGTAAGCTCGACCGACTACCGGATAGGCAGGATAAGCGACGACCGCTTCGTGGACATAGTTGATGCTACGGGGGTGCTCAGCAACGCCCCCATCTTCATCGACGACACCGGTGACCTGACGCTGACACAGATGCGCTCCAAGTCCAGGCAGTTGATGTCCAAGGAGAACATCGGCCTGATAATTATTGACTACATCCAGCTCATGCATATCCCCGGCTTCCGCGAGGGCAGGACCCAGGAGGTGTCGAGGATCGCCAGGGACCTCAAGGTCCTTGCCATGGAAATGGAGGTCCCGGTCATCGCCGTGTCCCAGCTCCGGCGGCCCAGCGTGGGGAAGAAGGAGCCGAACCTGGAGGACCTTCGTGATTCCGGGGGCATCGAACAGAACGCGGATGTGGTTGTACTTATCTACCGCCGGGAGGTCGACGAGCCGAGGAACCTTGAAAACAAAGGGATAGCCGAGATACACCTGGCGAAGCACAGGAACGGCGAGACCGGCAAGTTCAAGCTCGCCTGGATAGGAGAGAACACGCAGTTTAGAAACCTGTCCACTGAAGAGGAGTTCCCCGGCTAGCGCCGCTCCGGAGGCCCCGCGCCGACCAGACAACGAGAAGCCACCGGCGGCGGTTCCAGGTGAATGGCCGCTCACGAGACGAGAGGATTGCATTGCGGGAAATACTGGAAGAAGGACGGTTTCCCGGGACCGATAAAGAGGTGTTTCTGGGTGTCGATGTCGGATCGGTTTCAACCAACGTCGTGGCGCTCAACAACGCGGGCCAGGTGATAACCTCGGCATACCTGAGGACCAGGGGCCAGCCGATAGATGCCGTCCAGGACGGAATCCGCAAGGTTGGTGAAAAGCTCGGCGGTGATGTCGTCGTGCGGGGGGCGGGCGCTACCGGCAGCGCCCGGTACCTGACCGGCGTAGTGATAGGTGCTGACCTGGTGAAGAACGAGATAACCGCCCACGCGGTTGCGGCTTCCAACATCTCCGAGCAGGTGCGGACGGTAATCGAGATAGGTGGGCAGGACTCCAAGCTGATCCTGCTAAGGGACGGCGTAGTAACCGACTTCGCCATGAACACGGTGTGCGCCGCTGGGACCGGCTCCTTCCTGGACCACCAGTCAGCGAGGTTGGGTGTACCGGTGGAGGAGTTCGGGGAGTTGGCGCTCAAGGCCAAGGAGGGCGCACAGATAGCGGGCCGGTGCGCGGTGTTCGCCGAGTCTGACATGATACACAAGCAGCAGGTGGGTTACCCGGTGGAGGAAATAGTGCTTGGCCTCTGCCGATCACTGGTGCGTAACTACCTGAATAACCTGGCCAAGGGAAAGAAACTGGAGCCGCCGGTGGTCTTCCAGGGGGGAGTTGCCGCTAACGTAGGGATGAAAAGAGCCTTCGAGGACGCACTGGGATTCGAGGTGTCCATCCCTTCGTACCATGACGTTATGGGTGCTATCGGGGTCGCCCTGCTCACCATGGAGGAAGCGCCCTACATGAGTGAGAGTAAATTCCGCGGTTTCACGCTGGCCGATTTCGAGTACGGTACGTCGTCGTTCATCTGTTCCGGCTGCTCCAACAACTGCGAGGTAGTCAAGATAAAGTCGGGCCGTGAGGTTCTTGCCTGCTGGGGCGGACGTTGCGGAAAGTGGGAACTCGAGTTCGATTCTCCCGGCCGCGGGATGCCCCGGGGATAGTGGCGTTGAGGCGGGCGACGGGCAGGCGATCTATGCGCACCAGAGAGATGAAACCGCGACTCATCACCGCGATACTCGCCGCGGTGGCGGTGGCCGCCTTGCTGGTGGCCGTGCCCGGATGCGGCGATACGTCCGCGGGGGCCCCTGATGAGATCATCAGGAAAGCGATAACCGCTCAGGAAAACCTGAAATCGGTCCACATGGAGCTCGATAGCGAGCTGGACCTTGACGTTCCCGGGGGCCATCGGTCGTCGGTGATCTCCTACAAGGGGGTCTTCGAGCAGCCCGACAGGTGGCGGCTCACGGTAAGGTCGGAGGGAAGAAAGTCGGAGGTGGTGATTATCGGTGATACGGCGTACGTCAAGCTCCAGGGCGCCGAAACGTGGGATGAGAAGAAAGGCGGGGAGTACGTCGAGGCCGGGTCGCCGCCGGGGGACGTCGTCGGCTTACAGTACCTCGACTCGGCCACAGAGGTCAGGATGCTGGACGAGAAAGGTGACACCTATCACCTGGGGTTCGACCTGGACATGGAACGCTACGCCCGGGAGTTCAACGTCCCCGGGGTCAACCTTTCCCAGCTCGAGGGAAAGCAGGCGAAGATGGAGGTCCGGGTTCTCAAGGACTCCATGTTCATAGAAAAGGCGACGTTGAGTTTCTCCGGAAACATGGGAGCAGATTCGGGAAACGTGAAGATGTTGATAGAGTCACTGTTCTCTGAGTTCAACGAACCCGTTACCATCGAACCCCCCATCTAACCCGCTTCTACCAACATCAACATCCTCAACATCCTCAACATCCTCAACAAAATGACTCAATAGTGCCAGGCACTATCTGTGCAAAACGCAACAATGGGGCCAGGCCCCAATGTTGCGTTAGCCGATTCTTGTGAGGCGCATCAGGAAGGGGCGCTCGAGGTCAATCGCGTCTTCACAGCAGAGCTCGTGGCAGCAGTAGCAATGGATGCAGTTCCTCGAGTCCACCCGGGCAAGGCCCCCTTCCACGGTGATAGCATGGGCCGGGCAGATGTCCGCGCAGTTGCCGCAGCCGGTGCACCTTCCAGGATCGGGGACGGGCCTGAGCGATAGCAGGTGCCCGAACCGTTCCTGGAGGAACGGCGGTATACGAGTCGCGATGTCCTTTTTGTCTGGAAGCCGGAACCCCTCCACCGCAAGTGAGCCAACGTCGTCCCCCACGGTCTTTATTACCGAGGAGCCCCCCTGGCAGAGGCCCCTTCCCGCAGCCGCCTCCAGAACCCTGTTGATCCGCGGCGCAAGCCCTACCAGGTCCATCATCACCGTATCCAGGGCAAGAGCGTCCCTGCCGGCGGCTATTACCCCCATCTTCTTGATGTCGCCACGGCTGGGCCCGTTGCCGTCCATGCCTACCACCGCGTCCACCAGGTGGAAGCAGGGGCCCGCGGCAAGCAGGACATCAACCAGGAGGTCGGCGAAATCCTCCACCCGGGGGAACCGGGAGTGGTAGGTGAACTTCATCATCCCCGGGACCGCTCCGTAGAGGTTCTTGGCCGCGGCGGTGATGTTCACCAGCATATGGGTCTTGAACTTGGACACCGATATGAGGTGGTCGGCCTCCAGCATTGCTCCGCAGATGGTGACGCTCTTGAGCTTACGCGCGTCGGGGACGGTTACCCGTTTCACCGACGTGTTCAGCCCGAGTGAGGCGCCGGTCTCCTCGGCTACGCGGGCGAAGCCGGCCTTCTCGTAGGTGCGCTTCAGCAGAGACGGGCGGAAAGGGCCGCCGGGGCTGTCGCCAATGACAATTTTCCCGGCCACCGGCTGCAACTGCCTCACCAGGGCACGGACTACCTCGGGGTGGGTGGTGATCCCTTTCTCGGGGGGCGACGGCCTGAGGGCGTTCACCTTGATGAACACAGACCGCCCCCTGCCCACGATCTCCCCGGGGCCACCGGAAAGGTCCAGCGCTCGCTGGACCGAGTACTCAACTGCCTCCCGGTTGTAACTCTCGCATCCGAGAACGGCGATCTCATGCTGTGGCATTACCAACCTCCAACGACCGCGGCCCGTATCGGTTTAACTACCATAACATCATGACGATATAATGGGTGCCGTTGGCAAGTGCGTGCCGACACCGGCGGGCTCAGAACAGAAAGGACTGAACATGGAAGTCAAGGTTGCAATACTGGACGACAATATCGCCGGCCCCCCCATCTTCAAGGCCGAGCACGGGCTCTCCGTACTGGTGGAGGTCGATGGCAGGTCGTTCCTCTGGGACTGCGGGCAGACAAGCATCACTATCGAGAACGCCCGCGCCATGGGGATAGACCTTCGGGCGATCGAGGGCATAGGAATATCCCACGGCCACTACGACCACGTCGGGGCGCTGCTCGCGGTCCTCATGGCCGCCGGGCCCAAACGGGTTTTCATGCACCCCGAGGCGTTGGCCCCCAAGTACTTCAAGGCGGGGCCCATCAAGAGGTTCATAGGCATACCTTTCTCCCGCGAGGCGATAATGGGGTCCAGCCTGGGGCTGGAGCTTTCCTCGGGACCGGTTGAGGTGATGCCGGGCGTTCACCTGACCGGGGAGATACCCCGCGTCACCGACTTCGAGGGGCCGGAACCAAACCTTACTGTAAGAATGGACGGGGAGTTCGTGCCCGACCCGTTCACGGATGACCAGGCGCTGGTGGTCGAGACTCCCGAGGGGGCGGTGGTGCTTACCGGCTGCGCCCATTCAGGGGTGGTCAATATACTGGAGTACGTCCTTGACAGGTTCGGGCCCATCAGGGCGGTGGTGGGCGGGACACACCTGGGACTGGGTAACGAGACCCGCCTGGAGCCGACCCTCGATTTCCTGGAGGAACTGGCGCCGCCGAAGATGATATTCAACCATTGCACCGGTACCCTCGCGATTGCCCGGATGATCGAACGGTTCAAGGACACGTTTATTCCGGGGCAGACCGGGCTATCGGTTACCCTCTAGATCATGAGCGAGTTGGAAGAACGGCGCCTGGAGATAGATTCCGGCGGTGTCACCCTGCGGGGGGAGCTCACCTCGTCCGGGGAGGAGAACACGCTGGTCGTCCTGTGCCACGGAATACCGCTCTCGCCGCCCGACCCGTCTGATGGGGGTCACTAGCAATTAACTAATATATAGCATTATGTTGCATATAATGATATGCTATACTAATGAAACTATCAGAATGGGCAAAACAGCAGGGAATCACCTACAAGACGGCATGGAAATGGTACAAGGCAGGTAAACTTCC
>JAHIMR010000017.1 GCA_018896525.1 Actinomycetota bacterium | reverse complement strand
TGGCCGGGAGGTCACTCGCAGGTGGGCGCTACCGCTCCCGGCACTTCATGGTTCCTGTCCGAGGGCACCACCAGGAACAATGAACATGATGGCTCTTTCGAAGAATGGATATCGATCCAGAACCCGGGCGACGTGAGTGCCAACGTGGAGTTCACGTACATGTTCGCCGCCGGCGGGACTCAGCAGGACACTTTAACGGTACCCGCACACTCAAGGGAGACCGTGCTGGTGAACGACATCGTCGGCCCCGACAAGGACGTCTCGGTCCAGCTTGACAGCGATGAGCCGATCGTGGTGGAGCGTCCCATGTACTTCAACTACCATAACAAGTGGCCCGGCGGGACCGTGGAACTCGCCTGCACGGAAGCGGGCAAGACCTGGTACTTCGCCGAGGGGACCACCCGGGAGGGCTTCGAGGAGTGGTTGACGCTCCAGAACCCCGGGGCACAGGAGGCGGCCGCCACCATAACGTTCATGTTCAGTGACGGCACCACCCAGCAGAAGACGGTCATGCTACCGCCTGACAGCAGAACGACCGTCGGCGTGAACCAGTCGGTCAGCATGGCCGCGGTCTGCGACGGTATAGCGATCCACCCCTATGATTATCCCGAGTGGTGGAGCTGGTATTACAGTTACCTCTGTAACATGGTCAGCGCACATGGATACGGCAACAAGGAAGTGACTGTAACCGAGATAGGCTGGCCCCACGCCGGAAGGGTCGAGTTCTCGGTGGAGGGCCAGCGCCGGGCGATAGGAGAAGTGGGCGTCGGGGGGCTTTTCGGTGCCGGTTGCAAGAAGATATGGATATACGAGGACGTAGACGACCCACCAGGTCAGTCCTGGGATGAAGCCTACAACGGACTGTTTGATTACTACGGCAACCCGATGCCGGCCTGGGACGAGTACAAGAAGTGGCAATCACAGCTTCCCGACTACGGGAACCTGCCGGGCAACCTTCCGTGGTGAGGGGAATGCCCCTCACGGCTCTCCACCCCGGACATCACGTGGTTGTTCTCCAGGGTGGGGTTTCCGTGCGGTAGAACAAACATGAGGTGAGTCATGTGGAGATAGACAGGGTAAGCATCGTGGTGCCGACCTACAACGAGGAGGAGGCGATAGGCGGCGACATAGAGGTTATCCAGGAAACCATGGACGCCTCTCGTTGGGAGTATGAGCTTATCGTCGTCAACGACGCCTCCACCGACGGCACCGCCCGGGTGGTTCGCGGGTACGACCGCGTGAAGCTCCTGGAGCACGAGCAGAACAGGGGAGGGGGTTTTTCCCGTAACACAGGCATCAAGGCCTCGACCGGCGATGTAGTGGTTGTAACGGACGGGGACGGGACGTACCCAAACCAGGACATGCCCCGCCTCCTCGAGATGATGGAGGAGAAAAACTCCGACATGGTGGTGGGCGCCCGCATCAAGGAGGCGGGAACCCTGAAGTTCCTCCGCCTCCCCGCGAAGTGGTTCATCCGAAAGCTTGCCTCGTGGATGTCCGGCTTCCACATTCCCGATCTCAACTCCGGCCTGAGGGCGATACGGAAGGACGTTTTCATGAAGTACATGGAACTGCTCCCCTGGGGCCATTCATGGGTTTCCACGATCACCCTCGCCTTGCTCTCGTCAGGATACAACGTCAACTACCTCGATATTGACTACTACCCGAGGAAAGGGACCAGCACTTTCCACCCCATCAAGGACACTCTCGGGTATATCACCCTGGTGATAAGGACGGTAACCTGGTTCAATCCCCTGAAGGTCTTCATGCCAATGGCCCTTGTTGTCGGTCTTGTCGGGGTCGGGCGGCTGATCTACGACCTCATAACGCAGCCTCTCCACGTTACCCCCAGCGCGGTGATTCTGATAATCGCGGCGATCCAGGTGGCCATGCTGGGGTTGCTTGCCGACTTGATAGTCAAACGGCGGTGAGAGGTTTTCCTAATGTCTGCTCTTGAGAAGCGCATTCAAGACTGTTCGGCTGGAGTGGCAGTGGTGGGGTTGGGCTTCGTGGGATTGCCGCTGGCGAGGCGCCTCATGGAGGCGGGGTTTCAGGTTGCCGGCATAGACAAGTACATAAAAGATGAGAAAAGGGAGGAGATAGAGGCGGAGGGGATTCCCGTCACTCGCGGTTTTTCCGCTGTCTCCGAGAGCGACATCGTTGTGATATGCGTGCCTACGCCTCTTACACCGGACCAGAACCCCGATCTTTCTTTCGTCCGGGAGGCCACGGCTGATGTGGCCAGGAACTTCGGCGGAGGAGATGGTCAGAAGCTGGTAATCCTTGAGAGCACCTCTTACCCGGGTACCACCAGGGAGGAAATGCTCCCGTTATTCGAGAGGGAAGGCCTGGAACTGGGGAAACGACTCCTGCTGGCTTACGCCCCCGAGAGAATAAGCCCCGGCACGGCCGGTTCCGCCCTGGAGAAGATACCACGGGTTGCGGGTGGTCTGGACGAAGAGTCCGGCCGGGTGGCCCTGGCCTTTTACAGGCGGATAGTGGACTCGGTTACGCTGGTCTCCAAGCCCGAGGTCGCCGAGATGACCAAGCTGCTGGAGAACATTTTCAGGGCCGTTAACATAGCGCTGGTGAACGAGATGTCACTCCTCTGCCGGCGGATGGACATCGATATCTGGGAAGTGGTGGAGGCGGCGGCGACCAAGCCGTTTGGGTTCATGTCTTTCAGGCCGGGGCCCGGCCTGGGGGGCCACTGCATACCGGTGGACCCGTTTTACCTGGCCTGGAAGGCCAAGCAGTACGATTTTTACCCCGAATTCATCGAGCTGGCGGGCAAGACGAACCGGGGCATGCCTTTCCACGTGGTGGACTGGGTCGTGGAGGCCCTGAACGGCGAGGGAAAGAGCGCGAAAGGCTCGAAGGTGCTGGTGATAGGGGTGGCTTACAAGGAGGACGTGGCCGACACCCGTGAATCGCCTTCACTGGAGGTGATCGAGTTGCTGGCGCGTCGCGGAGCCGAGGTGGTTTATCACGATTCCTACATAGATATGGTTGAGGCAGGCGGAAAGGAGTACCACTCGCGCGAGCTCTCGCCCGAGACCATAAGTGAGTGTGACTGCCTTGTGATCGTCACGGCTCACTCCGACCTTGATCTCGAACTCATTGCCTCCTCAGAGGTCCCGGTCGTGGACACCCGAAACGCCCTGGGGAAACTGGGCCTGAGGGGCGCGCTATGATAACGGCAACAAGACCTGCTTTAGACCGATTCCGGGTTGTTGATGGGTGATGCGGATGGGGCTGGTCTCTTACGATTTCTACCCTCCCATTGGCGGCCAGGGCGTGGAGGCCTACGATCTCTACAGGGCACTTCAGGACCAGGAGGAAGTTGATGTCGTGGTTTTCTCCAGCAGGGAAAACGATATCCGTGATCACGTTACAATTCCCGCCAGGGGCGTGTTCGGGGCGGGGCAGTTTCACTTCTCACTCAATGTCAATAGAAGGATATCGGAAGTTATCAGTGGAAACAGGCTGGATTTACTACAAATTTACGGTGGCCCCGGCGGGGTCCTGTTCTTTAGAACACCGAGAGTCCCCCTGGTCTATGTGGCAAACCATACGTACGCGCAGCAATACAGGTATCTTGGAAGGCCTGTCTATAAGCCGTTGATGAGACTGGAACGAATTGGTTACAGGAGGGCTCAACAAATCGTCGCGATATCTACCACCACCAAGGAGAGCCTGGTGGACGACTACAAGATCCTCCCCGAAAAGATTACCGTCATCCCCATCGGGGTTGATACATCCGTGTTCAAGCCGGAAGGCGTCAAGAGGTTGCCGGCGAGCGTCTTGTTCGTCGGTCGCTTTTGTGAGAGGAAAGGCCTTCCCCTGCTGATTGACAGCTTGAAGGACGTCAAGTCCACGAGACCGGATGTAACGCTGTACATGGTCGGCGAGGGAGAACTGAGGAGTGAGCTTCAAGATCATATCGAGCGATTGCGGTTGTCCGAAAACGTTGTTTTCCTGGGTCGGGTCTCTGGCGAGGAATTGGTCAAATGGTACAACCGGGCGGAAGTTCTGGTCGTGCCGTCAATATTTGAGGGGTTTGGGATCGTTTGTATCGAAGCCATGGCCTGCGGCACGCCCGTGATAGCCACGGAAGGACCTGGCGTGGTGGATATCATCGACAACCAGAGAAACGGCATCCTGGTCAAGAGAGATCAATCAGAACTGGCCGGGGCCATAACGAAGCTCCTTGGCGACGGAGAACTCAGGGACGCGATGGGGTGGGCAGGGAGGAAAGATGTCCTTGAGAGGTTTAACTGGGAAGTTGTAGCCGAGAAATTTTCAAGCATCTACAGGGAGATATCAAGAAACGGTTCAGTGGATGCGGGAGTTGAAATGTCATCCACGGGCCATGAGTTCGGTGAGGATTATTTCGAGTCGCTTTCCGGAACGGCGATATTAAAGGGGAGGAAGCCTTTCTATCACGGTTTCTGGACAAGGTATCTCAGGGGGTCCGTTCCTTCCGGCAGGCTGTTGGACCTAGGTTGTGGGCGGGGTTATTTCTTGAGTTACGCGGAGAAGTATTATGAAACTGTCGGTATCGACATATCGGAGTTCGCCATACAAAGCGCCAGGCAAGTAACGGAGAGGTCAGAGTTACATGTTGGAGACGCCGCGGAACTTGCTTTCAGTGACGGGTACTTCGATGTCATTACATGCTTTGACTTGCTTGAACATTCACACAAGCCGGAACTGGTGATACGGGAGTGTAACAGGGCATTAAGAAAGAACGGGCTGATTGTTCTCTCGGTGCCGAATACAGGGTCCCTTGGGAGAAGATGGAAAAAGGGGGACTGGTTCGGATACAGGGATAGCACTCATGTGTCTGTTCTAACCAACGAGAAGTGGCTTGAAATCCTAAGGAGCAACGGTTTCGAGATCAAGGATACCAGGTATGACGGCTTGTGGGACTCCCCTTATTTCTCAAGGGCACCCAAGGCCATGCAGCATCTGTTTTTTAAATTCCCTTTTTCCGTTCTGTTCGGGTTAGGGATCAGGTTCCCGAAAGGCCTAGGTGAGAACCTTTGTATTGTGGCGAAAAAGCGCTAGATAGTGATTACACAAAACTGGTAAATCTCTTCAAGGAGAAAGGCTATAGATGCGTGGTTCTTTTAAATACCTCCTTTCCTCCTTATCCCACCGGCTTGAAGATACTGAGGGGTGGCATTGAATCCGACGTGGAAAGCACCGTGGAGGCGCTGGGGTCGAACGGCTTCAAGGTCACGATTGCCGCCCTTCATTATATCGAGAAACTCGATGAGAGTACTGATTCCCGTGTCGAGAGAATCGGGATCTACAGACCTTACGCCTTGGAAAAGAGCTCATTCAGGAAAGGTCTACGCCTGCTTACTTCCGAGACGTTCAAGCCCGGTGTATTTTTCCGGCTCCTGTCCCTGCTGCGGAAGGAGAACTGTGATGTCATCATACTGTTCGGGTCCCTGCAGTTGAGCCTCGCGCCGTACCTGGCGTCCAGGATCCTGAGAATTCCAATCTACGTGAGGAACGACTGGATATGCCCCGCCCGCCCCTATTATGAAGCCTGTGGTTTTTCGGAAAGGGTTCTCGGGTGCGGTGATTGCCTCGAGGTCAATATGGGGATGGAGCTCGGGGGGTTCGCTAAACTAGTGATAGGCGTTTTCTCGGGGCTTGTAGGTGTCGTAAAATCCTGGCTGTGGCGACGCGCCGCGGGAGCGCTCCCGATAAGTGAATACCATTCAAACCTGTTCAAGGGTTACGGGGTGCCTACCGACAGGCTGACTGTTGTCCATCCTTCAAGACGAATAAGGAAATCGCCTATCGTAGATGAGCCGTTCACGGAACTGCTGGGAAGCCGCCAATTGAAAATCCTGTACGTTGGAAGGCTGGAAAAAGATAAAGGCATAGACCTGTTGCTGGACGCTTTTAAGAAGGCGGTAAGGGAACGCGATGATATGAAGCTCCTGGTGGCAGGTGAAGGTCTGCTGCGGGACCTGGTACAGGAGTGCGCCTCCAGGTGTCCTCAAGTAACCTATCTTGGGTGGCTGGACGTGGCGGGATTGAGCCAGGCCTACCAGGTTTCCGATGTTGTCATCATTCCTACCATAGTTCCCGAGGGCCATGGGGTTGTCGCGGAAGAAGCGATTTCGTATGAGAAGCTGATAGTCGGACCCCTGAGCGGGGGGTTGAAGGAGTTACTGGAGACGTATCCCGACAGCATTTCCCTTGACGAAGTAAGCGTTGACAGCTTGTATAGAACTATACTGTCCCTGGCAAGGGGACACGTTGGAAAAAGCGATACGCCGACGGGCTAGACGCCGGATCCCCGGAGGCTTCATTCAGACCGCCTGCCGGAAACGGCATCAGGACAGTATTGAGGGGAGATAGAGAGTTGATTGACGGACAACAGAAGCGTACTGTGAAAAGACTCGTATGGTCCTTCATCGTCCTTGTCGCGGCGGGGATAGTGGTTGTCCTTGTCTACCTGAGTGTTGCTCCGTTCGGGGCGGAGATTGTCCTCGAGTTTGGACCCTGGGGAGAACCGGGTAAGGTGAAAATGGTATCGCCCTTCACCTTCTCATCGATCGCGGGGACTGACGAAGAGGGAGTGATTTGCCAGGTACCACAGATGAAGATGATTACCGACGAGGTTACATTTGAGGTCGAGGTGCCCTACGAGGAGTTCAATCGTCTAACTGCGGAGATCAAGTATCAAGGGAATCCTAATGAGTTGTTAATCGGAGTGAAAGGGCCTCCAGACAGCAGATACCTGTACATGCCGATCAACAACAATTCGCTCAATATGTTGAAATGGTACAAGATTGAAGATAAGGACCGTACGCTTTATCAGAAGTCGGATGTGTATGAAACGATAGATGGTTTCATCGATGAGCTTCCCCGGATGGCTGAAGAGGAGCTGGCACAGGGCAGAAGATACAGCGTGGCGACCTATCACCATCAAGTAGATCAGCCGCAACCGTTCATCGATGCCGCAAGGGCAAATGAGCCGACCAGGATTAACGCGACTCTCAGGGGGCCACATACGTTCTACGCTTACGTGACCGGTGATGAAAGTCCGTTGCTGTCGATAACAAAGCAGGATATCAATATATACCAGGGAGAAGATGAGTTGTCCATGCATATCTTCAAAGGTGATGAATTGGTCTACTCAGAAACAGTCCCGGATGACGGCGACGCTTCCGCCAGCATAGTTCCCGGCAAGCCGAATCGAGTCTATGCGCTGTTACCGGATCTGGATGAGGGCGTCTACAAGATAGTATTCAACTGCGGCTCTGACGTGCTAATGAGCGACATATCGTTTTCCGAGAACTATTTCTGCGCTTTTCAAGAGGTCTTCCTGGCGGACCATGACGTTTACATGGTGGGACCAAGCAAAGAGGTTACACTCTACACTGATGCCGAGCAGATCAGCGTCAGGATGTGGCACCCGGAATACTCACAGGTCATGGAGATTAACCAGGAGCAAAAGGTTGTGGTCTATGAAGGCTCTAAGAGTACGGTTCAGGAGTTGGAAGAAGGTGTCAATTCTATCAAGTTGGAGATGGGAGACGTGATTGTAGAATCGGAAGACTCCTGCTTCGCGTTTTCCAGGGAATCCTTCTTCGATCCATTTCCATTGAAAACGCTTGAGTACGATCCGGGCGTCTCCCTGACCAACGTTGACTATATCATCGCGGGGTACACAGCCCCTGAGCGGGAGGGAGAACTGTTCACCAAGACGGCTTCCATAGATATTTCGGGCGCGATGGCCACCGACGGCGTGCTGCGGTTCGCGGTGCTCTCCCCCGGACTTGTGGAGGACAACGGGGAAATCATCATAGAATCGTTGAAACTGACCGTAACCACGAAATGATTGTCTACCAGGAAGCCCTGTTTAGCGAGGCAGGTATATGGACCAGAAGAACTCACAGAAGAGATTAATCAGAAAGAAAAGGGTAAGCAGGTTCATTGATTACGCGACTCTGGTGATCCACGAGTTGTTCTTCGGGACGCTGGCGGTCTACATATTCCTGTTGCTCATTGAGGAAATCAAGAAGGGATTTGTAAGCGATTTCCTGAATCTGAATATCCTGGTGGCGGTAGTCCTGGCAACCGGCGTGATTACCATGTTCACCTACGAGGAGAAAACTATCATGAGGCCGGACGAGAAATCGGCAAGGCAAGCCGGGGTGGAAATCCTGCTGGTGGTCGCACTCGGCTTGTTTACCGGTTTCCTGGTCTTAATAAGGATCGCCGCTTCTGGGAGAATAGGCGGTATTCTCGCGATCGGGGTAGGCCTTATAGCAATAATCCTGTCTCCTTCATTGGTGCAGGTGTCCAACCCGGTGCACGACGTTCGCGACTGACCCGGGGAATGCCAGGATGACAGGCCCCTGATGATGCAGGTTTAAGCGGCATGGGCTCAAGAAGAAACGGTGTCCAAATGGTGAACTACTAGTCGATAAGCAGTACGGTTGATAAAGGCGTGGTGTTGCTTGTTACGAAAGCTCATGTCGGGATGGCAAAAGAACCTGAAATCGCCTTACCGGTTGGCCCTGGTGGCGTTACTGCTTGTCTCCTTCCTGCTCATGAACTACACAAATCTTCGCGGTGGAAACTGGTCTATTCATCCCGATGACCACGAAGCATACTTAATCGGCAGAAACTTGAAGGAGACCGGCAGCCTTACGGTGAGCATTCCGCTCAACGAGGTACTGGAAGAACCCTTATTCACTCCGGCCGGTACAACGTTCTCCAAGGGAAGGGTTGTACCGACCAGGGCCTACGGCCTTTTCTTCGTCTGTGCTATTGGCATGTTTCTTGGTGAACAAGGGCCTTTCTACCTGATTCCGCTGTTTGGATTGGTCCTTCTTATCTTCTTGTATATGCTTGTCGCGTTGGTCATGGACGAAAAGAAGGCCCTGATCGCGACCGCTCTCCTCGCGCTTTCGGCCCCTTTCCTGTACTGGAACAACATGTTGTTTTCAAACATCCCCGGGTGTGCACTGCTGGTGGTTGGCCTTTACTTTCTCGCCAGGATAGCGTACGGGGGAGACGGGCGGTTTCGCTGGTATCTGCTCTGCGCTGTTTCCTTTGCGCTGACTATCTGGATGCGGTACGAATACGCGTTAATAATAGTATGGTTGTTTCCGATCATCTTATTGAACAGGCGGTCGTTCAAGCTATGGAAGACTGTTGCGGCCATACTCATATTGATCCTGGCGCTTTCTCCGATACTGCTTCTAAATACGATGATTTATAAGAAGCCTCTTGCTTCGGGGTATGTTGAGTCAACGCAAACCCAGGAAAAGAACAGCTCGGCCGAAACGGAAAACACCGGGGGAATAGGCAGCGGCATAAGAGACATCTTTATGAGGGCCGGTCAGAATCTCTTGCGCCCCTATTTCTCAAAGATGTACAAGGACGCGTATACGTTTATATTCGAACCTTTTCCCATGCTGGTTCTTGCGGGCATTATAGGGATACTCCTCATGTTATTAGCCGGAGGAAGCCAGCGCTCATTCGCTGTAGCCATGCTCCTTGTCATGGCGTTCTGGAGCTATTACATCTGTACCGGGGTCTACTATTACCCGGATTCTTACGTCGCTTCTTCATACGCGCGGCATCTGTTGATAATATACATGCTCCTGGCAATAGGAGCACCGGTACTGATTGAACGTGTTGGAGATGTTATCGGCAGGAACGCATACAGGGCACTGATCACCTTTTTCATCATTGCCTTCCTGGCCATGCAGATCACCACCCTGATGGTAGGCTCCCGTGGCCTGGAAGCACACGCTGACCAGAAGGCGGGATTCAGACGGGTCAACGACATCGCCAACGGGCTTCCCGAGAACGCCGTGATAGTCGCTCCCTTCTATTCAAAGGTAATAGTAGGGAAGAACGTAATAACCTCCGGTCCGATAGAAGCCAAAGACCAACCTGAAAGAATCGAAAAGTTGATTGGTTACATCAGAGAACTGCTTGAGGGGGGATACGATGTCTATATCATGGAGGCTTCCTGGTATCACCCTTTCTACTTGGATTTACCAACCCATATCCGCAGGGGAAACGATGACATCGGGGTGCAGGAGATAACCGTCTATACGACCGCGAACGGAATTGACTGGTTGTTCAGAGTTTATCTCGAAGAAGGGTTTCAAGAGAAATGAACGAGGAAACCCGTGGGGGCATTAAGGGCTTGGGAAAAACACCGAGACGGCTTGCTTCAAGCAATTTCAGGCCGGTACTCATCTCTGCCAGCCTGATCGGTTCCGCGGCTGCTCTTGTCATCGTTCACCAGGTCGGCTCCAGGAGCGCTATGCTTTTCGCCGCCCTGATCTTCGTCTACCTGTTTGTCGTTTTCGCCGCGGTTTGGGACGACGTGTATGAAGAGGGAAGAAAGGCGGTAGGGGTTCCTCTCGGCACCCCTGGAAGGATCCCGGTCGCCGTTTCCGGCGCCGTACTGCTACTCGTTTCGCTGTTGGGGCTGGGGACAATTCCCGGGCCGTTCAACGTGCCGAGACCCCTGTTGGATTTTGGTTGGGGCGGGCTGCCGGTTATCCTGTGCATCGCAGGAGCGGTAATGATAAGCATGCCGGTGGTCAGGATCAAATCGGAGAGAGTCGCCGTTGATGCGGAGGTAAATGCCGGCTACCTCGTGTTCTTCGTATCGTTTCTGGTATATCTCGCGATGACGGTGTATACAATTCTGAGTTACAAAGCCGTGACTTATGTTGACGGAATAAGGCACTGGCTGCTTCTAATCTCTTTCTCCTCCTGCCTGGTAATCGTATGCGTTGAAGCTCTCAACAAGCGGCGCTCCGGCCGGAAGGCTCCTAATTGATCTCCAGGCAGCCCTCGTCTCCCGGAGTGCTGATCCGCAACGTGTCCCCCGAATAGGTCCAATCCTCACCCTCGAGAAGTTCAGTCGAACCAAACACGATACAGTCAGGTTTTTCTGTCTTTTCGATAATGAAAACATCGCCTCCATCGAACTTGATGGAGGTATCAGAATCTCTCATTTCATAGATGATAAAACCCGCGTTTGATTGAAGTTCTCCCCCGTAGGAGAAAAGAGCGTTCTTGGTGCTTGAGCAGATCATGACCCGGCAACCCGGCTCCGTCACTTCTACGCCGATAGCCCCTGGATACGCCTCTTTCCCGTGTTCATCGGTAACCTGGACGCAAGCAACCTTGATGTCATTTCCTTCCCTCACCGGCTGAAAAACACCGATGAAGCCAACGCTGTCTCTCCCTGACGACTCCAGGAATACATCCATGTCGGACTTATGAACCTCAATATCTTTTCCGTCATCCACTGGTTCACGCTTGTTGGAATCAACCTGGTACCAGCCGGTGTTGCGCGGCAGGAAGAAGTTGAGTTTATCTGCTCCCTGGTCCAGCAGAAATGAAGAATCGTCTTCCGTTATATCGCCATGTAAATGCCATGCAAGTGCCGACCTTCTCTTGTCGTTCCCGTCCGCCTGATCCAGAACGGCCAGGTATTTGTCTCTAACCAGCACCATCGTCCTGGTATGGTTCCACCCGTGCCACTTGTTGATCCTGGTTATGGAGATGTCCATGGACAAGCTGTCGTCTTTGTCAAAGTAGACGATTTCCGCGAACCTGGGAGGATCCTGGCTCCACTCCGAGCCGAACCCTGTTAGATAACGGACCAGTTTCTCGTAGCCGCTGAGTTCGATTTGAAAGCAGTTCAGCCACTCCCGGTATATTTTCCTGTCTCTGGTTGACGCGTTGGCGGTTGGCAGCCAGGAGTGAATTCTCTCTTCGAGCTTTTCGACCACGAAAGGTTCGCCGCTCATTATCGAGATTATTGAATTCGTCGCTTTATATGAGTGCCATCCGGAGAACCTGAGGTTCAAGAGGGAATAGAGGCTGTCTTGTTTCCACCCATCACGGAGAACGACCTTGTCCGGCTTCAGGGCACCCGGTTTGCTGGCGGTCCCCGTTGTGCCGAATAACAGGCATGAGCCGATTTGCGGTGTTTGAGATGTGATGGTGTCATCCCATAGATGAAGCCCTTTGGTTGAGTCGAAATCCGGGCCTTCATACTCAATCTGGCTTTCAATCATTCTTTCTGACAGCCACTTGTACCTGCCGTCCTTGAAAAGGTAGGCTCCGATAGCCATGTCATCAATTGGCATATAGGACGAGTATGAATTGTATGTCGGGTTCATCCCGTTAGGTGGCCATTGCGCCAGTATCCACTCGAATGAATTCCTGGCGTTGTCCCTTATGACAGCGTTATCCTTGTCTTCGCATCCGTATTCATACATCATGTATGCGTTCTTCACCCATATACTATGATGATAAGTAATGGCGTCGTCGGTGTTCCTGAAGTTATTAGTCCACCCCACACCATGACGCTCAACATAATCCTTGTCTTTCCTGGCCAGCTCAGGGTACTTCGATTCGAGGGCCTCGGCGAGTACCGCAAGGAGGCCAATCCCGATTTCCTGATTCTCATAAATACCGCTGGGCTTTTTCTTGAACAGTACAGCGTATACGTAGTCCCCCCAGTTCTTTACAAACGCGTTTTCATTGAGCATCTTGAACCATGCCAGGATTTGATTTCTGTCTGACTCGGAGAACAGTTCCGGGTCCTTCTCGTTCAGTAGCAGGTAGTTGTAGACAAAGGTGGTTGCGTCGTACTGCCAGTTCTTGGTTGCCTTGGCCAAGTCACAGTACTTATCGTCCTGAGCAGCTTGGACAAGAATATCCCGGGCTTTTCTGCCGGCCTCTTCTTCGCCGGACAGAATATAGATCGTCGTGAGTGTGTCAATTGTCTCCGACTGATCTCTGAGAAGAGAAACAATCTTCTCACGGTCATATACATCACGTGTTGGCGCGTCTGAGGCTTCCGTACTCAAAGGTGTGGGCTCGATGAAGAACATCTGTCCTTCCTCGCCTGTGGACCCAATGCCAAGAGTGTGCCAGTAGGAGAATAAATAGACAGTGACAACACAGGCAACAAGAACCATCGCCAACAAGAGGAAGATAGCCCTTGGCCAGAGTATCCCGGGGGATCTGGATCGCGATTTGTTTCCTGCCAGGAGATCCCGCACCTGGACGAAAAGAGAAACGACAACGCCAAGGATGATTCCCGGGGCACACAGCAGTATGCTATATAGAAAGAGGTAGCCTTCGTCTATCGAGAAATGCATTCTCAGGTTTAACAGTAGAGCGGACAAGATCGCGGCAACCAGCCCCCCGGCGACCGCACCCGAAGTCGCAAGCGGGAGATTCAGTAGCCTGATGGAAGTGATGTTGGCAAGAAGCACATAGCCCGAGCAAATACAGACAGCGAATAACATGGGTAGCAGGAGAGATGAAATCCAAAGGCTTTCCCCAAGAAGATAGATCGCCAGCAGTAGTAACGCAGTCGCGGCAGTCGCTGTTATCGCAAGAAGAAACATGCTTTTCCTGGTCCGGAAACGCTCCTTTTCGGCGCTAACGGACGGAAGAAACGGAAAACAGAACAGGCCGACAAGAACGCCGAAAAGGACAAGGTAGTAAGGGTTCAGGTTGTTGGCCTCGCTGAAACGACGCAATATGGTGGAATTCAACAAGAAAGAAAGGGTTCCACCGATTGATCCGGCTATCAGTAATAAAATAAAGCTGGAGAAATCGAACCGATCTGGTATCGAGAGTCTGCGAGCAACCTTGAGAATACTGTTTGTAAATTTATCCATTGAGCACGCAGTCTCTAGATATTTGGCTATTTCGCAAAGGCATATTATACTGTACTTGGCTCCCCGAACATAACGCTGTTAACGATTGCCGCACGCCTTGCCTGGAATAGCCTAAGGTGGTTTTAAGGGATGATTCAGCCCAATAAGGTGTTAATGATCTGCTTTCAGTTCTTCCCGACAAAAGGGGCGGGACATGTGCGATCCAGGAAGTTCGCGAAGTATCTCGGGCAATTCGGTTGGGAGCCGACCGTACTCACCGTTACCGATTCTGTCGATAGCAGGGTTACCGGCCCCGAACGCGAGGATATGGAAGGGATCAAAGTGGTCAAGGCGAGGTTCAATGATCCGTTCACATCGGCGATGAGGCTACTCGATCTTGACCCTGAAAAGGATACAAGGCTCCAGTTGTCTCACGGGGAATCCTCGGGCAAAGGTGTTATTCCAAGGGTTAGGGCCTTCGCGATCGGTGCGATTTCGAAGTTCGTGAAGAACTGGGTTGCGTTTCCCGACAGAGGGGTCACCTGGATTCCCTTCGCGGTATATACGGGCTTGAGGGAGCTTCGCCGGGCTTCTTATGAGGTGATCTACAGCAGCTCGCCTCCACCGAGCAGCCATATTATCGCCTACGTTCTCAAGCGCCTGACGGGTGTGCCGTGGGTTGCCGACTACAGGGATCTGTGGTCGCAGGACCCGTTCCTCGCCAGGAGTTCCTCGAGAAGGAAGGCCGAGAGATTCCTGGAGAAGAGGATACTGAGAAAAGCCGACTGCCTGGTGACTGTCAACAGCCGGTACCTGGACATGCTGCTCGAACTCCAAGGGGGAAAAAAGATTACGGTCATCACCAACGGATACGACCCGGATGACCACAAGGTTGATGCCCGGGACATCAACGACAAGCTGGTACTGACTTACGGTGGATTTCTCTACCAGCTGAAACGTGATCCGAGCCCGGTGATACGGGTATTGGATCGGATTGTCGAAAGGGGGGATGTCGACGAGAACGATGTCCTGATAAGGCTGTATTCGGATTTCGAACCACGACTGCAGGATCTGAGGGACTCCTTGACGCACAAGAACATCCTGGAGTTGAACGGCCTGGTTCCGCGTGATGAGATACTGCGAAAACAGAAGGAGTCAACGGCACTCCTGGCTATCCTCATGGATCATCCATTGACCAGCGCCATACACGGCAGCAAGGTTTTTGAGTACTTTGGCGCCGGTCGCCCGATTATGGTTTGGGCTCCGCACGGCGGCGTGATAAAGGACATGGTGGAAAAGACCGGAACGGGTGCGGTCGCTACCAGCGAATCGGAACTCGAGGAGATATTATGCGGATGGATCAAGGAGTTCCAGGAGACCGGAACGATTGGGTACGAGCCAGACGAAAGTGAACTCCAGAAGTACAACAGAAAGAACCTTGCCGGGGATCTGGCACGGGTTTTTGACAGCGTTTGCGAAACGTACCAGGAGAACTGACAAGGAGCTCAGCGGTGAAGTTGCTCAGTGTAGTCGGCACAAGGCCTCAGTTCGTCAAGGCCGCGGCCCTGTCACCGGTGCTGGGAAAGAAACATGACGAGATCCTGGTCAATACTGGCCAGCATTACGACTACGAACTCGCAAGGGCGCAGTTTGACGCCCTGGGGTTGCGGGAGCCTGAGTACAATCTCGATGTCGGTTCCGGCACTCACGCCAGGCAGACAGCCTCTATGATGGTTATCCTGGAAGACGCCATGTTGAAGGAAAAGCCCGACCTGGTTGTCCTCTACGGTGACACGAACTCCACTCTGGCGGGGGCTTTGAGCGCTTCAAAGCTCGGGATCCCATTGGCGCATGTCGAATCGGGGCCCAGGCAGCACGACTTGCGGATTCCTGAAGAGATAAACCGCGTGATAGCGGACAGGCTCTCTTTTCTGCGCTTCGCGCCCACCGGGCATACCGTGGAAAACCTCAGAAATGAGGGCATAACGGAGGGGGTTCACCTGACGGGGGATGTCATGTATGACATATTCCTCAAGACAAGATCAAAGATCGAAGAGAGGAGCGGTATACTTGATCAGTACGGGGTTTCACATGGTAAATATATCCTGATGACCCTCCACAGACCACACAATTCAGACAACAAGACCGCTCTACAGGAAGTAATGAACGGGGTTCGGGCCTCGGGGGAGAGGGTCCTTTTTCCGGTTCATCCCCGAACATTGGTAAACCTCGAGCGCTTCGAGATGATGGCTGAGCTGAAAAGGGATTCGAACATTTCCCTGGTGAAACCAGTAGATTACCTCGATATGGTTACGCTAATGAGAAACGCACGAATAATCGTTACCGACTCGGGAGGAGTAACAAGAGAGGCGTACTTCTGTGAAGTGCCATCAGTGAGCATCGAGGAAGTCACCCCGTGGCCTGAAGTCGCGGAAGCCGGGTGGAGCCAGGTGACCGGCGCCGACGCCGATAGAATAGCAAACGCGCTTGAGAATTTCGCTCCCCGGGGACCGCGGTTGCCCATTTTCGGTGACGGAGACGCGTGTGGGAAGATCGTTGACATCATATCCTCTTTGGAAGACAAGTAAGGCCTGATTACAGCGTCTGAAAAAGCTATGGCCGTGTCAATTTCAGGGGGCGTCCTGGTGACCGGTTGATAGGCGCCCCGGGTCCGGGGCGATCTCAACCCTGTATATGTCGGGGGTCCTGGTACCGTACTGAAACAGTATCGGATGCTCCACTTTCGTGAGTTGAATATGGCTGTGTTTCTTCTTGAAGACCTCGATGTCCAGCAGGGTCCTGTCGATGTTGTCGATTATGTACAGTGGGACGCCTTTCGCATAGAGCCCTTCAAACACCTCTATCATCTTTTCCTCCAGTTCGTCCTCGCTGAAGTAGGACGGGTTGAAGACGGTCCTGGAGACGATTATGAAACGGTAGTAGTTGTCAGAAGTCAGGTCGGTGACAACAGAGGACTCCGGTAACGTGGATACGTACTCCTCCACCGATTTCCTGTTGCCGTCGTACTTGTCGGTGAACGAGAGGCCGAACTCGTTATCGAAAAGGACGCCCAGGGAGGTTACTGTTACCGCTATCAGTATTACCGCTCCGGTAATGATAGCGATCTTCCTGTACGGTATGGACCGGACGAGTCTTTCCGTGAACACCCCCCCGAACAGAGACAGGCACATTATGACAGGCAGGAAGTAGCGCGTGTAGCTCGAGGCGAGCCAGTTCTCGCCGTAGCCCCAGAAACCACTGTTTTTCCCGTAGTAGCAGAGGGCAAATAGCGCTATTGCCACGAGCATGCAGGTGAACCCGTTTCTCTCCCGGCGGAGGCATAACACAATTCCCAGCAATCCGAGCACGGTCAGTGCGGGGGCGATACCGTATATGTACATTCTGGCATTGGTGAGGACCGCTTTCAGGCTGAAGGAACTCACGGCGTACTTGACCGTAGTATCCATTGCGGTTCTGCCGGCGACGGCCGCGGCGCCCATTCCCACCGGGGACCCCATGGTGAAGTAGTTTATCAGGGCGACGGAAGCCCCCATCAGTGCCATCAGGGCGACCGATTGAAGGACGTACGTTCCCTTCAGGTCGTGCCGGTACCCGATGAGCACTGCCACTGCGACGATTGCAAGGAACAGGATATACTCGTACCTTATCCACACCGAGATAACGAAAAAGGCCGCCGATAGCAGGTAGCACCTTCTCTTTGAACCGTCCTTGATAGACCTGGCAAGGTAATAGAGCCCGCCCATGAAGAACGACAGCGCGGGTATATTGGTGAAGAGCATATTGCTCCAGTAGGCGTAGGCCGAGGAAAGCGCAAGGAACACGGTGGAGTACATGGCGATGCTCCTGGTGAAGATCTCCCTTGCGAACAAGTAGAAAAAAAGTATGCCCGCCAGCCCGATGAGACTAACTATCACGAAAGGGCCGCTTACGCCGGCGAAGTGGCCCAGGCAGGTCAGGAAGTATATCCCCGGGGAGTAGTCGGCCTTCGTCCGGTATCTATCGGAGCCCTCTTCTCCGGCGTCGTCCATCCGGGGTTGGAAGGCGAGGGTCTCGTACTCGGCGTTGAAGGGGCTTTCATAGGACAGGTGGCCGGTGTTGAGCAGGACTTCCGAGAAGTAGTAGACGTTGTGGTCATCCGGGTGAAGTGTCCAGCGGTTCTTTGAGATGTTGAGCTTGTTGTAGGTAAACAGGAGAGTAATAACCAGGACGACAAGAAAAACGATCTCCCGCCTATTGATATTGGCGCGCATTACCCCCCCTCCCGCACCGGGTGCCTTCTGATCATTGGCTTTCAACTCGCTCAAGGCCTGCCCGCCCCGGAAAGAATGCCGGAGAAACGGCGCTTTATCGCTCGATAGAGAGCGCGGTCGGTGTCATCGACACTCCCGGTCAGGATGACCGCCGCCAACGATACCCCGAGGAACACGGCGTAGTACAGCGGTAGTACCCAGCAGGTCACCTTCAACCCAAGCTTTAACGGGTAATAGAGAACAAGTATGCCCGCGGTTGAGGCAATCACTGACTTGGCGTAATTCCAGCTGAAAGGATGGAGGCGGTGGGAGCGGAAGACCTGGGACGAGAAAAGGATGTTGGCCAGGACCAGGGAGATCACCGTCGCAAGGGCGGCGCCGTTTATCCCCCAGCGTGGTATAAGTGTCATGTTGAGCGCGACATTCAGGGCCGCGGTGGCCACTATGTCTACCAGGAGTAGCCTGGTTTTCCCATAGGCCACAAGGATCCTGTCGTTGGGTCCGAGCAAGGTATGGACCACCTCCCCG
The DNA here is from genome assembly GCA_018896525.1 of Actinomycetota bacterium. Taxonomy (GTDB): domain Bacteria; phylum Actinomycetota; class Geothermincolia; order Fen-727; family Anoxymicrobiaceae; genus JAHIPE01. Next base: position 27,675 of record JAHIMR010000017.1, on the reverse strand, counting down.
ACCGCCAACAGTTGCAGAGCGGTCGCGGCGGCCGTGTAGCGCTCACCGAAGAACAGTCTCAGGACCTCTGTGGGATAGAGAAGGAACAAGAGACAGGCGGGAAGGGTGAACAGAAACGACCACTTGGTGACGCTCTTGTAGAGGTCCAACAGCGCCTTGTCTTTCTTCTCGCCGATCATCCGCGCGGCGACCGGCCCGAACATGAACCCGACCGCCACCAGGAAGATGGCCAGCATCAAGTACAGGGGGACAGCCCCGTTGTAGATGCCGACCTGCTTTGAACTCTCATAGTAGCCGAGCATCACGGTATCGGTGTGGTACATTATCTCCCCCGCGAAAACGGCAAACATGATCGGCAGGGAGAACGATATAAGTTCCTTGATCTCGTACTTCGGCTTGACGCTCTTGAGCGACCCCGGGAAACTCCGGGATAAATACGCTAGTAGTGGCAGCAGGGCAAGCAGGTGCCCGAGGACGAACGCCGCCACGATTCCGTGAAAGCCCCAGTGAAGGGCGGCCGCGATGACGACGGTTGCCAGGGTTAGTACTCCCAGGCCGATCTCGCCAAAGGCCGTCTTGGGAAAAGCGTTTTCGTAGCCCTGGTAGAAGGCAATAATAATGAATATGGCCATTGAGACAGGCATTATCAAGGACTGAACAAACAGGATCGAGGAGAGCCCCGGCTTGTCGAGCAGGGATGAGATCGGGCCGGAGGCAAACATCAGTACCACCATGAACAACAGGGTGGAAACCATGGAAATGCCGAAAGCGGAGTAGAATGTCCCCTTGACACTCTCGAGATCGCCCTTCCCCCTGTACAGGGCGACGAATCGCTGGGTCCCCTCGGCCAGCCCCAGACCGCATAGAGCGGTCGCGAACATGACGATCGACAATCCCAGGGTAAAAAGACCGTAGTCGGCCTGGGAAATCGAGTGTATGATCACCAGCCGCCTGGCAAAGGTGAGCAGGCGACCCACGCCGAAGCCGATGAACACCACCATGCTGCCCTTCGCAACCGTCTGGAGCGACTGGTAGAAGACTCCTTGTTCCGATTCCGCTTCTTCCCCAATCTCCCTGGTCATTTTTCAATGCTCCTTAACGGAACGCGTCCGGGCGGCACGGCAACCCGATTCACAACCGCTGGCCGTGGAGTGTCAGAAACCTGTTATCGGGTTCGTGAATAACCGCCCGGATTCCTTTGAAGCGACAGTCCGCGGTTAGAAACGATCGTGATCACCGGGGGAAGCGTTTTCACGGAGAGCCGCGGTTCTCTTCCGCGGAAGGCACCGGTTCGCTTTCTCACTCATCCGCTCTCAATCCGCACTCCCGCAAAATTCTCAGTGCAAGGCCCAGGGCTCTCGTTCCATCCTCTCCGCTGACCACTGGCGGAGTGCGCTCCACAACGGAATCGACAAAGCTCTCGAGTTCCAGTCGAAGCGGCTCCCCGTAACGGCTCAGGTACGGCATATCGGTGACAGCTTCCTGCCTGTAGCCCGTCCTCTTGTCGTGGAAGTAGTTGCTCACCACATGGTGGTGGATGGATATATTCTGTCGAAGCATGTCAACGGACAGGAACTCGCCTTCCTGTGTTATTGAAAGCCTCCTGATCTTAGCCTGGCTTACCCTGCTGGAGGTGAAGTTCGCTATCACGCCGCTCTCGAATACTACCTGCGCCAGGGCAAGGTCCTCGGTGCTGGACATAACGGTCGCCGAGACGGCGTTGACCTCGGTGACCTCCTCTCCGAGGAGGCTCAGCACGATATCCAGGTCGTGTATCATCAGGTCGATGATGACGCCGGTAGTTCCGATCCAGGAAGGCGTGTAGGAGCTCAACCTTTCGCATGAGATAAGAAGCGGGCTCTTCACCAGGCGGGGCAGCTCGAGGCATACCGGGTTGAACCTCTCGACATGACCCACTTGAAGGACCCGGCCTAGCCTGCGGGCTGTTTCGCACAGCTTGTTCGCATGCTCCAGTGTGTCGGCTATGGGCTTTTCCACCAGCACGTCCAGGCCGTTCTCCAGCGCCTCCATAGAGAAAGAGTAGTGCAGGTCGGTTGGAACGGCGATTACAACGGCGTCCGCGTTTGCCATCAGCTCACCGAACTCGGGGTAGAACCTTGTTTCGTGCTTCTTGGCGCACCGCCTGGCCCTCTCGGGGTCACTGTCAACGACGCCTACCAACTCGGCGCCGGGGAGGGACTGTAGTATCCTTACGTGATTGCCGCCCATGTTGCCGGTCCCCAGTATCCCGACCCTGACCGGAGCGTTACTATTTGTTGCCATTTCTTACTTCCACCTCTTGAACTCCCTCTACTTCGATCTCTGTATCGGTCTCGCGGGCACTCCCACGTAGGTCTCCTGTGGAGGGACGTCCCGGGTTACCACTGAACCCGCCCCGACGAGGGCCCCCTCGCCGATAGTCACCCCCGGGAGCAGGGTGGCGTTGGTGCCGATCGCCGCGCCTTTCTTGATAGTTGGACCCTTATACGTCTTTTCCTTGGCAAGTATCTTCCGGTCGTTGGCGGTGCAGGCCTCCGGCCCGATGAACACGTCTTCCTCGATCGTGACATCCCCTGTTATGTAAGCGCCGGTCTGGATACGGGTCCCTGCCCCTATCACCGTGTTGCATTCGACAGTTACGCAACGTCCCACTATCACAGACTCCCCGATAACGCACTCCTCCCTGACGCTGGCCAGGTCACCGATCACCGCTTCATTCCCTATCCTGGTACCCGCGTAGAGAACCGTGCAGGCGCCGATTATCACGTTGCCTCCTATCTCGAGGGGTGGCTGTGACGCAGCCTTACGCCTGCTACTGGCCCCGGATCTCGGCTGCCTGCCGATCACGGCATTCGCCTCAATGGTAACATTATCGCCAATAACTGTCCCCGTGTGGATAACGACCCCGTGACCGATACGGCAACCACTGCCGAGTCGCGCTTCATCCTCGACTATGACATTCCACCCCAATACGCAATCGTCCGCTACAGCAGCCGTTTCAGAAATGAATTCACACACAATAACACCTCTTCCCTAGTGACTGGATCCCGTCTTCCCGTCCGGGGGCTCTTCGCCCAGAAACCCATAGGCCCTTGCGGTAACAAGCGCGAGACTGTCGGGGCTATGGTACTTCTTCGCGAACGGGGGTCCTTTCCTACCGTGTTCATTCAGGATTTCTGGACTCTTGAGGCATTCTTCAAGCACGTCGTAGATCGAATTGATGTCGGCATTGATAAGAGGCACTTCGCTTCCATATGTAACCCGGAGCCTTAGTTCATCGCTGACGAAGCAGATAGCGGGGAGTCCCCAGGTCATGGCTTCGACTGAAACCCCACCGTACCATCCGGCACACAACTGGTCCACGACAAGATGGCAGCTCCGCATAAGCCGAGCATTCTCATCCCAAGGCCTGCCCTCGCTCAAGACCAGTTCCAGCGGGTTCCCCTCATCGGAAAGCCGCTTGCAAGCATTGACTAGAAACGTGGTTCCTTTCTTCGCCGTCCACGTGGGTGAATGAAACACACGGAGAACCTCGCCGGTCCGTGGAGCCTGGTAGCGCGATTGATTGGAAACGGGGTCCGGGGCTACTTGCGGGAGTACATCCGCCTGCGGCAAGACCAGCAGGAGGTCGGGGGTTGAAACGAACACCTTATCAGAGTACCCGCCGACCTTTCTTGCAACCGAGGCCTTTCTTCTGTCGTATCTTCCACCACAGTCCTTTTCATCACAGAAAGTACAACAGTAGAGGTCGAAATTCTCAAGGGAAATGGATTTCCTCCTGATGTCACAGCCCTGGAATGTGGTCACCATCTTCTTCCCCAGGACCGAAAGCAGCGGCATGTCCCAGTGGTTTATGTTGAACTTCATCGAATTAATGAAACTATCTCCCCAGTTAAAATGAAAGACGTCGAACTTGGAACAGTAAGTCAGCAGCGCAAGGAAACGTTTCCAGAGGTTCGCGGGCATTCTATGGTTTTCAAGCGCGAGATTTACTCCCCCGCGGTCAGTACCCGGAAAACCGCTTCTGAAGGTCAGCAGCTCACTTTCTATCCCAAGACGCCTTTCTGCTTCCACGAGGCGCCATGTCCCACCTGAGATATTATGAGGAAGGTGCAGAACCCTCATTGCCTCTCATCCACCTGCCCCGGTTGCCACGAACACCGAATGGCGTGGTCGTTATCAGCTTCGACAATGCACAGACCATAAGAACTGTCAGGCCTGCCGTTGCCGCCCCCCTGTTCTCTTCCGATGATCATTGTTTGCGCTTCTCAAGTGGCCTTGCGGGAGTTCCGCAGTAGGTCATACCTTTCGGCACATCCTTGGTGACTACTGATCCCGCTCCTACGATCGCTCCTTCGCCAATGGTAACGCCGGCGAGTATTGTGGAGTTTGAGCCGATTGCGGCCTTCTTCTTGACGTGGGGCCCTTTTAGCCCGAAATCACGTGTCTCCATGTACTTGTCGTTCATTGTCACTACCTCGGGGCCGAAAAAGACATCTTCTTCAACGACCAGATCACCGGTGATATGACATGCGGTTTGGATTTTTGACCTCGGGCCTATTATTGAGTTACATTCCATCGTAACGGATCTTCCGATTATCGCCGCCTCACATATCTTGCAATGCTCCCTTATAGCCGCAAGGTCTCCAATCATAGCGTCTTTCTCAACTGTCGTTCCCGCGTAGATCACGGCACCTGATCCTATTACGACGTTGTCTGATATGGTCAAAGGAGGTTCCTTGCCGGTCTTTCGGGTGCTGCTTACACCGGATTTTGGTTGTCTTCCGATTATTGAATTCGCCCCAATAGAGACGTTCGCACCGATCGCCGTTCCACTGTATATGATTACTCCGTGGCCTATGTCACATCCCGAGCCAATAGTAACGGAATCCTCGATTACCACGTTTTTCCCCAGCCGGACATCCTCGGGGATTTGAACGTCCTCTGCGACGAAAAGGCACATTATTACCTCCTTTGGAAGTGAAGATACCAACCATGTAAGGCATTATGGCTCTTGCCCTGCAGGACCACTATGTCGTTCATGATTATAAGTCATAATCAACAAGTTGACAGGGTTTATTGGGCTCGGTCGTGGAATAACCATATTTACGAAGCCGTCCGGGCCAGCAAAGAGAGATCACCTGCCGCAGTAGCCCTCGTTGGTTACACCAGTTGATTACACAGAGACAACACTGCCCGCATCTGGTATTATCGTCTAGTTGGGAATCCGGGAATACCGTGTGTTTAAGGGATATCGAGGTGCACGATCACTGCTTTTAACCTGCAACTGAGGAAGGGAACTCCCGCGAAGCTCACGATCGGCGACGAAGCCTCCCGCCGCGCCGACGTGGACTTCATCAAGAGTGATGATGTAACCGTCATCGTACTGGGGTATCCCTACAGATACAAAGGGGGGTCCTGGTTAACCGCCGGCGAGGCCCTTGACCAGTACAACAAGCGTGGCGCGGATTTCGTGGGAGACCTGGACGGGTACTTCGCTATAATCATTCACGACAAGGCCGCCGGCAAGTTCCTTGTTCTCATGGACCGCTACGGCATCTACAGCATCTTCTTCTCCAGGGGGGCCGATCAACTGATCGTCTCTGACAGCGTGGAGGCAATCTGCGGGCTTCTCGAGCGGGTGCACCTGAACGTCCAGGGGATACTCGAGTTCATCGACTTCGCACAGATGCTCGGGGAGAAGACCCACTTCGAGGAAATCGAGAAGATCCCCCCCGCGACGATCCTGCGGGTAGTAGACGGACTTGATGTCAAGATGCGGAAGTACTGGTCGGCGTTTGCTGGAGGTGAAGAGGCGACCGTCGAAGAAGGGGAAATCATCGATATCTTCAACCGGCACTTCGAGCGCGGCCTGGGGATGGCGAAAAACGCCTCGTTCGCTCTCAGCGGTGGAATGGACAGCAGGACCATGCTCTCGGCCAGCCTCCCTTTCAAGGACCGTTTTCACTGCTACACTTTCGATGTTCCCCGTGACGGCAGTATCGCGAAGAGGATCTGCAAAGACCTCTCGATTACACATAATTTCTACCGTCTTTTTGAAAAGCCGATGGAAGCACGGATACCGGAAATCGCCGACCGCGTTATCGTCCGGTGGAACGGCATGATCAACTCAGTGCTCCTCTCGTTCCAGGACGAGTATCACTGCCGCGAGGGACTGGGGTCAGACCTCCACATCACCGGCATCGGGGGAGAGCTTATGCGGCCCGCTCTGATACAGCACCCCGAGAAGGTCAGCGGGCAGGAGGACATAGTACGGATATTCGAAAGGAGATTACGGGTGAACAACGTCCCGGGGCTCTTTTCAGGTGAACTCGCGGACAACGAAAGTGAACTCCTGCGGGACTCCATAAGGAAAGAGGTCAATAGGATCGAGCTGTCAGACACAGTCAAGATCGAGAAGCAGTTCTACCTTCACCACAGCATGGCCAATTTCTCCTCATACGGCCTCACGTCATCAAACAGGTACATGCCCAACTGGAACACGTTCCTTTGCGCCCCTTTCCTCGAATCCCTGGACAGAATAACGAAATGGCAGAAGGGCCGGCTTCTGGAGCGGATAATAATCGAGCAAAACAGCCCGTATCTCGCCGGAGTCGTTGGCTCCGCAGGGCAGATCATCACAGGGGGCCGCCCGGGGACGAGACTGCTGTTCGACAGCGTGTTGATAAAAGGCAGGCACCTGGTCAGGAGGGGGATTAACGTACCCCTACGCCTCGCAACTGGAAGACATATCATACCCAAAGGCTGGATGTTTGACTTCGCCGGCATGTTGTCCCGCAGCAACAGAAGTTATGTCACGGACAATCTCAATCATGAGGATATGATTCTTCAGGAGTATATCGACAAAAAGACGCTTGAAGCCGCCACCAGGCGGCTCTTAAAGGGTTCGAATAACGTCTGCTATCCACTGACCAACATCATGAGCCTCGAGCTGTGGCTGAAGAGGATAGGTAGAGTGACGGATATCGCCACCTGATTTCAGCCATTAAGGGGCTTAAATGCAATACTGTTTGACCCGGTGACCGGACAAGGCGGGAATGCGGGATTCGTCGACACCGTGCCACTTTTCGAAAAGCTCTCCTATGCTTTCAGCTGGCGCAATTTCAAGTATAATTGTCTCGCGAATCGGCTATCCGTATCCTTGGGCTCCCGGGAGGGGGCGGTTCGGGGGAACGGGCGGAGTTTCTGACAGAGGGAGTAGTTGGCTTTTGAAGTTCCTGGATCTTGTGGAGCAGTACCGTGAAATACAGCCGGAGATAGACGGGGCGGTCCTGGGTGTGCTCGGGAGCGGCCAGTACGTACTGGGCCCCGAGGTGGAGGGCCTGGAGCGGGAGGCCGCGGAGTACTTCGGGGTTCCCCGGGCGGTCGGGGTGGCCTCGGGCACCGACGCCCTCATCTTGAGCTTGAGGGCCCTGGGGGTGGGGCCCGGGGACGAGGTGATAACGACACCGTTCACCTTCGTGGCGACCGCTGAGGCAATCCGTTCGGTCGGCGCGACCCCCGTGTTCGTTGACATAGACCCCGGCACATTCAACATCGACCCGCGCCTCATCACCGCGGCGGTCGGCCCGGGGACGAAGGCGATAATCCCGGTGCACCTGTTCGGGCTGCCCGCGCCGATCGACGAGATATGCCGTATCGCGCGGGACAACGGATTGTTCGTCATAGAGGACTGCGCCCAGGCCGCGGGCGCGACCACCGGTTCGAAGAAGGTCGGCTCGTTCGGCGACGCCGCGACGTTGAGCTTCTTTCCCACCAAGAACCTGGGCTGCTACGGGGACGGCGGGATGATACTCACCGGCGGCGAGGAGGTTTGGGAGCGGGTAAGGGTGCTCCGTGCCCACGGGGCCAGGGAGAAGTACCAGAGCTCGATCTCCGGCTACAACAGCCGGCTTGACGCGCTGCAGGCGGCGGTCTTGAGGGTCAAGCTTCCCCACCTGGACAGGTACAACGAGAAGAGGCGCCAGGTCGCCTCGTGGTACGACGAGAACCTTCCCGCCGGGTGCCTGCCGGCGGTTCCCGACGGCGTGGCGCACGTGTATCATCTATACACCATAAGGTGCCCCTCCAGGGACGCGGTCCAGGACGCGCTCCGGGAAGAGGGGATACCGTTCGGGGTCTACTACCCGGTTCCGTTGCACCTCCAGGAGGCGTTCAGGGACCTCGGGGTAGGGGAGGGGTCTCTTCCCGAGAGCGAAAGGGCCTCCCGGGAGGTGCTCTCGCTTCCGTTCTACCCCGAGATAAGCAGAGACGACGTGCTGCGGGTTGCCTCGGTGGTGACCGATGCCCTCAAGTAGGAAGAGCCGGCGGGCTTTCCGGTTTACCCGCGCGTGACGGTGAGCAGCGGGCAAAGGAGAGAGATCATGGAGGAGAAGAAGCGGTTGAGGGTGGGTCAGATAGGGTGCGGCTACTGGGGGCCGAACCTGGTGCGTGCCTTCATGAACCTTGGCGACGTTGACCTGGTGAGTGTCTGCGATGCCTCGCCCGAGATGCTCGATAAAGTCCTGGGTACGTACCCGGCACTTCAGGGAACCGGGAACGCCGATGAGCTGATAGGGAACCCCGAGATAGACGCGGTAGTGGTAGCCAGTTCGGCCAGGACCCACTTCGAGCTTTCCAGGAAAGCACTGGAGGCGGGCAAGCACGTCCTGGTGGAGAAGCCCTTGAGCCTGAATGTCTCGGAGGGCGAGGAGCTGGTTTGGTTGTCGGAAGAGAAGGGGCTTACATTGATGGTCGGACACCTTCTCCTGTACCATCCGGCGGTGCAGAGGGTGAAAGAGTATCTGGATAGCGGGGAGATAGGCGATGTACTCTACGTCTACAGCCAGAGGCTGAACCTGGGGAGGGTCCGTCACGACGAGAACTGCCTTTGGAGCCTGGCCCCCCATGACCTCTCGGTGATAACCTACCTGCTGGAACAGGAGCCGGTGGAGGTATCAACCCACGGGATGTCATACCTGAGGGGGGGGATCGAGGACGTGGTATTCTGCACCCTCAGGTTCCCGGATAACGTTATAGCGAACCTGCACATAAGCTGGCTGGACCCCCACAAGGTAAGGAGGCTCACCATCGTGGGGAGCAGGAAGATGATGGTGTTCGACGACATGTCCAGCGGGGAAAAGCTAAGGGTCTACGACAAGGGAGTCGACTTCAAGGAAGACGAGAAGGGTTACCAGAACGCGCTGGAACCGCGTTTCGGTGACGTGCTGCTCCCCGCGGTCAAACAGGAAGAACCGTTACTGAGGGAATGCCGGCATTTCGTGGAGTGCGTTCAAAGCGGCAGGGAACCACTCAGCGGCGGGCGCGAGGGCCTGGGGGTCTTGAGGATACTGAATGCCGCCCAGGAATCACTGGACTCGCGTGGGAAACCGGTGAGAATCTAGTGCCCCGTCTCATAAATACTATGGCATTCGAACGCCGCTGCATCCACACCGGCTGCGTTCCGCTCCCTCGGCGTACTACGGGAGTACAGCCTCTGTCACGCGCCTTGCCGGAGCGGCGCATCGACGCTCTCGGTGCGTCACAGAACTTATGAGACGCGACACTAGGTACCGGGGCGGCGCTTCCCCGCGGAACCGACCTGTTTCGGCCCGGTTAATCCACCCGGTCCCGCTCGGGTGTGATGACCTCATCAACGACCCCGGAGAGCATCCGCGTGGAGCACTCGGCCACCCTGCCCCGCTGTGGTGGCAGCGGCGAGAACCAGACGATTTTCAGTCTAGCGTTCTTCATTCTCTTCCTTAACCGATAAACGGAATGACGAGTTCATCGATGACGCGCTTCCAGCTTATTCCCTCCACCGCCTCGTATCCCGCGTTCCCCATGCGCTTTGCCTTCCTCTTGTTGGAGAGCAGTTCATCGATCGCCCCCGCGAGATCCGCCGGCATCGCCGGGACCACTATGCCATTCTCACCCTCGGTCACGAACTCGAGAGCCCCCCCCGAATCATCGGTGACGACCACCGGCTTTTTTGACTTGAAGGCCTCGAGGATCGAGTACCCGTAGTCCTCCTCGAACGGTACATACACCACGCAGCCCGCGTTCGCGTACAGGTCCAGCAGCTCGTCTTCGGGTACGAACCCCTCGAAACTGACCCTGTCGGAGACCCCCTCACGGGAGGCAAGCTCCTCAAGCGACTCGCGCAGGAAGCCGTGTCCGACTACCTTGAGGCCGGCGCGCTTACTCTTGACCGACTTCATCGCTCCTATCACCAGGTCCACCCTCTTCAGGGGGTCCAGCCTGCCCACAACCAGCACGTAATCCCCGTACTCACCCGAGTGGTATCCACCGTCAAATGGAGGGGGATGATATATGGGCGCGCTCTCGATACCGCAGTGATCCCGGATGCGACCGCTCACCCTCTTGCTTATGGTAAATACGCTCTTGCACTCGCCCATGAACTTGCGGTCGATGTCCCGGATGGCCCGCCGGTACTCATCAGCGTCCTTGTAGCGGGTGAAATCATCGTAGATGGTATCCTTGAGGTCATAGGCGCTCCTGTGCTGGTGAAGGACCCAGGCGACCTTGTTGGGGTGTTCTACGGAGTAGGTGGGGAACTTGGTCGCCACCACCAGGTCGATCTTTCCGGCCGGGCTTTCATCCGGCCTGAGAAGGCGCCATACCAGGCAGCTCTCCAGTATCTTCAACGGTGGGTCCCACTGGTACGGGATCGAGACCACTTCGACATTGAATCCGGCGCTTCTCACCTCGCGGGCAAGTCCCTGCACCAGCAGTTCAGCCCCGCCGGAAACGAACGGGACTGTCGCGGCGCATATGAGAACTTTCTTCTTGCCCAAGATATCCTCCGTAAAGCCCGACCCCGCAGGACTCAAGAAGAGGAATCCCGGGAGGGGGCGGGCGACAGCCCGTGTTGCATGAAGTCCATGATGCTCACGAAGAACTCCGGGACGTCGAACTCCTCCTTGAGCAGGAATCGGTTGGCGACCACCTCGGCTATCCCCAGAAGCGCGTAGGAGACCACCTCCGAATCGACCTGCCTTACGACACCCTGCTGGATTCCCAGCTCGATGTCTTCCATGATGAAATCAACGACGAAGCTCTGGATCTCTGAGGCCTTCCTTCGGAGCCGCTCGTTTCCGCCCAGTATCTCCGAGTAGAGGCCGATGAACATGAACTGTAGATTACTGAAGTTGGAGATGAACGTGAGGCCTTTCATCCCCAGCTTCGCCCGGGGGTCCTTCTCTTCTCCCACCGACGCCTTCGCCTCAGTGATCATCTTGTCCAGCGTTCGATCGATGGTGGCGATGAATATATCCTCTTTTCTCTCGAAGTACTGGTAACAGGTGCCCTTGCTGACCCCCGCCTCCTGGGCGATGTCGTCAACAGTGGCGTTGTGATATCCGTTGACCGAGAAGACGTGGAAGGCGGCGTCCAGGATGGCGTAGGTCCGCCTCTCCTCGTCGCTCAACGTCGCCAGCCGTTCCTCTTCCCCCAGCTCGTGGGAGTCCTTCCGCTTCGCCGTCTTCTTGAAATCCTCCCAGTCCGAAAGTCTCTCGAACGGGTACTTCTCCAGGATCGACTTCATGCTATTGATGGTGAGGCCCTCGGAGCGCATGTTCTTGATGATGAGCAGTCTCTTCAGGAACGCCTGGTCGTAGTAAGCGACGTTCGGCTTCGCTTTTCTGGGGCGGGGAAGCAGCCCCTGGGAGATGTAGAACTTGATGGTGCTGACCGGCAGGCCGGAGGCCTCGGCCAGCCGGCTCATCTTCATGGAGTTGTTAACGGTTTTGCTTTTCGCCATCGTGTCCCACCGTCCTGCTTCATTGGATAAGTACAGTAGGATTATAGCATCAATGTCAAACCGATGGGTCAATATTAGTTACGGTTATTAAATGACACGCTGGTGCCAGGCACCAGTGCGTCATTTTATCTGTTGTCGGGTGGCGGGCCTGTTTGACAGTGGGGTGAAAAGATATAGAATCACTCCCGGGTTGAGCAGCGAATTGAGTCGTGAGATAGCGGCGGAGACACGGATGAGGCTTGAAGCGACAAACATGTGGTTCGGGGCCCTGGTCCTTATCGGGGGATTGGGGCTCTTTCTTTACGGCATGCTGATGATGACCGAAGGCTTGCAACTCGCAGCCGGGGACCGCATGCGAAAGATGCTGGAGAAGCTGACCGGGGGCAGGGTCAGGGGGGTGCTGGTGGGCACCGGGGTGACCGCCCTCATCCAGAGCTCCAGCGCCACCACGGTGATGCTGGTCGGATTCGTGAACGCCGGGCTGATGGCGTTCGCCCAGTCGGTGGCGGTGATACTTGGGGCAAACATAGGAACCACTATCACCGCCCAGATAGTCGCCTTCAAGGTGCAGACGCTCGCGTTTCCTCTCATCGGCATCGGGTTTGTCATGTTTATGGTGGGGAACAAGAAGACCGTGAAGTACACCGGCCAGGTGTTGCTGGGCTTAGGCATCTTATTCTTAGGGATGGAGCTGATGAAGGCGGCGATGCATCCGCTCAAGGAATCCGGCGCGTTTGAGCACTGGATATCCTCCTACGGGAGCCACTGGCTCCTCGGCCTGCTTCTGGGGATGATAATAACCAGTATAATCCAGAGCTCCAGCGCCACCACCGCAATCGTAATCGCAATGGGGGCGGGCGGGGCCCTGGGGGGTGATCCCACGGCTGCCCTGAACATAGCGATACCTATCATACTCGGCTGCAATATCGGCACCTGTGTCACCGCCTTTATCGCGAGCATCGGCACCAGTTTGCCCGCGCAGAGGGTAGCTGTAGCACATTACTTGATTAATATCACGGGAGTACTTATTGTGCTCCCGTTCCTGCACTGGTTCCCCGACCTGGTAAGGGCCGTTTCCGAGTTGTTCGGCAGCGGCGCCGACGATATTGCGCGCCAGATCGCCTGGTCTCACACAATCTTCAATGTGGGCATAACGCTCCTATTGCTGCCGTTCTTGAATCAGTTCGTCAAGCTGGTAAAGGTTATCAGGAAGGGGGCTGAGCCGACTGCTCAGCGAGACCCGCTGTTCCTTGACCCGAAGATATTCCACGGGGCCGATATCGCGTTTGAGATGGCCCGGAAGGAGATATCGAGGATGGCGAACATCAGTCTCGAGATGCTGAAGACGTCGGTCGGTTTCATGAAGAAATTAGACAGGACCGGGAAGAAGAACCTACTGGAGGAAGAGAGCATAGTTGACAACCTGGCCTCTACCATAACGAGCTACCTGACCAGGGTCTCCCAGGAGACGCTCACTGACGAGCAGTCCGAGCTTATGGTGGGTCTGATGCACGCGGTGAACGACATCGAGAGGATAGGGGACCACGCTGAGAACATTATGTACCTGGCCGCCACCAAGCAGGAGAACGCCTTCCAGTTCCGTGAGACGGAGAAGGGGGAACTGGAGGCGATATCGTCAAAGGTCTTCGACATGTACGAGGGAATAATTGCGGCGTTTGAGGGATCAAACCCCGAGGAGGCCGCCCGTTTCCAGACGTTAGAGCACGAGGTGGACCAGATGGCGAGCAGGTACCGCCGCAACCACATCATACGGCTCAACATGGGTAAGTACCCGCCCGGGGCGGGGGTCATCTTCCTCGACACGCTGTCCAACCTGGAGAGAGTGGGGGACCTGGCAAACAACGTTGGCCACGTGGTGGCCGGAGAACTCGGGCGCCTTTAGGATGGGGTCCACGAACAAGAGACCGCTAACAGGCGGAGGAGAGAAGATGACCAGGGTAATACTCGCAAGGCACGGGAGGACCGCCTGGCACGCCGAAGGGCGTTACACGGGAATCACCGACATACCCCTGGACGAGTTGGGGCGCACGCAGGCGAAGTCCGTCGCCGTGAGGTTACACGACGTGGAGATCGACCGGGTCTACTCGAGCCCGCTTTCCCGGTGCCTGGAACTGGCGGAAACCGTCGCGGGCGACCACGGGCTTTCGGTGGAGGTCGACGAGCGCCTGCGCGAGATAGACCTGGGGCGGTGGGACGGGGAAACCTACAAGGAGATATTCGAGAAGGACGGGGACCTGGTCAAGCGGTGGGCCCGGGACCCCTCACTGGTGAACGTCCCTGGTGGCGAGTCGGTTGCCGACGTGCAGAAGCGCACGGTTGAGTGGCTCGAGGCGATGTTTTCCGAGTACCCGGACGGCACCGTGCTGGCATCAAGCCACGGAGGCGCCATCCGCGCTCTCATTTGCGCCGTTATCGGGCTTTCCATATCGCAACTGTTTCGTCTCACCATCGACCTCGCATCGATATCGGTGATCGATCACGGCGGGGAGTTTTCCTACCTGTCACTACTCAACGAAACGAACCACTTGGCATAAACGGTGCCTGGCTCAGGTGTTGCGTTCGCCTCTCCACACAAGCCGGTCTCCACAATGCAACGCAGGTGCCTGGCACCACGCTTACACACAATAACGCCAGACAACACCCGCCACCCCCGGGCTGTTGCCGTTAGATGCCCCACCCAAACGGTGCCTGTTATGCAACAGCCCGGGGCGAGCAACAGCCCTGAGGCGTGCAAAACGCAACGACGTGCTACAATTAACAGGGGATAGCCGGACGGGTGGTCGCGGGGCCATTAGGCCTTGAGGAAAGTCCGGACTCCACAGGGCAGGGTGCTGGATAACGTCCAGGCGGGGCGACCCGACGGAAAGCGCCACAGAAAAGGAAATACCAGCCACCCGGGCCTGGAAACGGGTCTCGTGGTGAGCGGGTCAAGCTGAAACGGTGGTGTAAGAGACCACCAGCGGTCCGGTAACGGGCCGGCTTGGCAAGCCCCACCCGGAGCGATGCCAAATAGGGGAGGACGCGGTGGCCCGCCGCGCTATAACTCCCGGGTAGGCAGCACGAGGCCCGCGGTAACGCGGGTCCCAGATAGATGGCCACCACCACCCTTTCGGGGGTGGTACAGAATCCGGCTTACAGGCCGGCTATCCCCACTCTCTCCCTCGCCGCGATTCAACGCGACGCGTCAGGGCCCGATGGTAACGCTGTTGCTGTATAGGGCCACCGCTCCATTGACCACCGCGGTGACCCGGTAGTAGTAGGTTACACCGGGGGAGGCGGTCCCGTCGGTGTAACTTCCACTGTCGCCACGGTAGGTCATCGTCCAGGCGTCGTCGCCGCGGTTCGGCGGGTAGACCGGAGTGCGCGTGGTGGTGGAGCGGCATACGGCCCACTGGGTGACTCCGCTCAGGTTGGCAAGGGCCCAGCTCAAGTTGACCTCCCCGCCGCGGCCCCTGCTGCCGGAGAGCGAGAGAGATGGCGGAGGGGCCTCCTCCGGTACCAGGACGCTTATCACGTTGCTGTACGCCTTGAGGGCCCCGTCTTGCGTGAGAGCAAGGCGGTAGCGGTACGTCCTCCCCTGTACGACGGCTGTGTCGTTGTAACTGGTGGTGGCGACACCACTGATGTTGGTGATGATATCGCCCGGGTGGCGGGGGTCCGCACCACCGGTTTCCTTCCGGAGAACGGAGTACCCCGTACACTCGTCCGCCCCGGACACGCTCCAGGTGAGCCGCACCCGGCCGGTCGAGGCCTGCCCCTCCAGGGTCATGGAAGGCTGCTGGGCGGGGTCCTCCGGATCGACGGGAACCTCGGGGTCCTCCGGATCGGTGGGCTCCTCCGGTTCTTGATCACCGGGGGTCGGGTCCGTTGCCTGTTCGCCGTCTTCGGTGCCGCTTTCCGCGACGGCCTGCTGGTTGGCCTCGGTCTTTCCGGTGGGGATCTCGGATTGATGTAACTCCTCCGGCGGCACTATCTCCTCCAGGACATCCTCCAGGTTCTCATCGGGCAACTCGGACAGGATGCCGGGGTCAAAGCCCTCGCGCCTGTCCATCGCCAGGTTGTAACGGAACCAGTCGAAGTGCAGTTCCTCGCGGGTGACCTCGTGTACCTCCAGGGTGCTCTTAGCCCCCCCGGCGTAAACCGACGCCAGCAGCCCATCCCTGATGACGACGTCATCGGCCGTTTCGCAGGCGACCAGCGACCCGTCTCGCACTGCCAGTGTTTCCAGGCTGTCATCGCCCATGTTGACGTTCATTGCGCCGCCGATGGTGGTAGATTCCGCCACCAGGGCCGAAACCGTGATCACGTTGTTCTCTATGGCCTGCGAGTAGCACTGCCCGCGCTCGAGTTCGAGGTCGGCCACTATCCCGTGGGTGAACGAAAGCGTGATATCCGTACTACCGTCCAGGCGGGTCACGGTTCCGTTGTCGAAAAGTATCTCGCAGAGACCGTCCTCTCCGGTGCTGATCGTGTCACCCTGGCGGAGGTCGATCTGTTCCACGGGGCCGGTGGCTTTACCGTTGGAGGACACAACGGTAACTTCCCCCGCCTGCACACGGAGTTCGGCGACGGTGGGTCCACCTCTTCCCATCAACACGATACCGACGAAAACCACGATTGTCAGTAGAGCCGCAACCGCCGCTCCCACGCTCAGGGGGATGACGTACCGCCTTTGCCGTGTGTGTCGCGAGGCGTCTTCTTTTGGCCCGAACAGCTCCAGGTGGAGCGTGAGCATGCGGTCGCGGCAATCTGAAACCGACTCCACGCGCTCCGGCCCGGGGTCCGGCCAGGCGCTCGATAGTGTGCGCGCGGCGGCGGCCAGGCCTTCGACATCGCCTTCGTGCCGGGTGGAACCCAGGAGCTCCTCCAGATCATTTCTCATGTCCTCTTTGTTCATTCTTCTACTCATCGTCCGCGTCCAGTTCGAGGTCCGAGGCGTCCAATCGCTTTTTGAGTGACTTGAGCGCCCGATAGATTTTCACCGACAACGTCTTCTTGCTGCAGCCGAGGACGTCGGCCAGCTCATCGTTGGAAAGGCCCCGCAGGTACTTCAACGTCAGGACCCGCTCCTGCGGTTCCGGCAGGTCTCTCATGACACCGGTCACCAGCTCCAGCCGGCGCGTGTCCCGCGGGATGGTCGTGTCCCCTTCGTATATCCGCATGAGCGATTCCATGTCCACCTTTTTCCTGGTCGACTCCCTGCGGTAATGGTCTATCAGCAGGTTGCCGGCGATCCTGTAGAGCCACGTCGCCATCGAGGACTTCTCCGGCTCATACGAGCCCAGGTTGCGCAACGCCTTCTCGAACGTCCTGGAGGTCAGGTCCTCCGCGTCCTCCCTGCAGTTCACCCGGGAAGCGACATATGCGTATATCCTGGGTCGAAACGCGTCATAGACCTTGACGAGCGTCCCCGGGTCCCCCAGCAGGTCATCCTTTGACGGGTACTCTATTTCCTTTTCCACTTGTCCATACGGAGTACGTGTCATATCACTACTATCTAACGTTCTTTCCCGCCTTTGGAGACTGCCTTCGGCGGCTCTACGGCAATTATCCAACCCGCGCCGGCAACGTGACCGAGCAGTCGGTGGAGTTCCAGTTGTACTGATACTGTCCGTTTGATCGATTGCGCGCCCCGGCCCGTTTCTCTGGTAGAATACAGGTGCCGGTGCCGGTAGACCCTGGCAATACGGTTGTCATAAGGCTGAACTTGGGGGCCTGGTGCGGGTTACCCGGCAAACTGGCCTTTCTGAAAGGAACTCGTATGACCGTGCCGCTCAAAGTTGGTTTCGTCCCCGCCAGCCGCGGTATCTTCGACCAGGAACTAGCGGTGAAGGTGAGGGATGACGTAATCGAGGCCATCCGCGGGGCGGGGATGGAGGTGATTGCGCCGGACGATAATCTTACCGGGAACGGGCTGGTGCAGACACCGGAGGAAGCCAGAAAGACGGGAGAGTTGTTCGAGAAGGAAGGCGTCTGTGGCGTTGTGGTCGGCGCGTTGAACTTCGGCAACGAAGTGCCGGCGGCCCTGGCGGCACTCTGGCGGTCAGATGAGCGCCCGGTGATGCTGTTCGGGGTGGGCGAGGATGGCGAACTGACGCCGGAGGCCAGCCGCCGCGACTCGTTCTGCGGGTTGATATCCATTGCCACTGCGCTGAGGCACCGGGAGTCGAAGTTTGTCTTCCCCCGGCGTGCCGTCTGTTTCCCCACCGACGCCGGGTTTCGCCTTGCCCTCTTCGAGTTCGGAAACGTCTGCCGGGCGGTCACGGGAGTGAGAGGAGCCGTCTACGGCCTTTTCGGCCCCAGGCCGGAGGAGTTCGAGACCTGCGCCTTTGACGAGTTATCGCTCTTGAGAAAGCTAGGCATCCGGGTGGTGCCGGTGCCGCTGACCACGCTGTTCTCAGTTGCCGAGGCGGTTCCGGTGGCGGTCGAGCGGGAGATAGTGGAGGATATGGAGGGGAGCGCCGACTGCTCCGGGGTCTCGGAGGGCGACCTGGCGAAGATGGCCCGTCTGGAGGCGGCCCTTGAAAGCATGATCGAAGAGCATGGGATGGGCGGGCTGGCCCTGCAGTGCTGGACCTCGATTCAGGACGACTACGGCGTGAGCCCCTGTTTCGTGATGTCCAGGCTCACCGACCGGGGGACCCCATGCGCCTGCGAGGTCGATATTCACGGGACGCTCAGCATGCACCTGCTCTCGCTGGTGGCGGGCTCCACCGCGGGGCTTGCGGACTGGAACAACCGGCATTACCGGGCGGCGGACGTGTTCTCGGCGTGGCACTGCGGCGTCTTCCCGCTTTCACTCTGTTCTGGCGAGAAGAGGCTTTCCTACCACAACATCCTGGCCGATTCCACAGGCACCACCGAGGGGAAGTTCGGGACAGTGGAGTCGCGGCTCGACGATGGGCCTGTCACGATGACGCGGGTCACCGAGCACCCCCGGGACACCTGGCCGGTGCTTATCGCGGAAGGGGACGTTGTGGACGTGCCCGGCAGCCCTCCGGGAAGCCACGGGTGGGTGCGGGTGTCGGACCTCGACCGGCTGTACGCGGAGGTACTGCGGGGCTTTCCCCACCACACCGCGATCACCGGCGGCCACGTGGGGGGAGCCCTCATGGCGGCGGCTTACTTCCTGGGCCTGGACCCGGTAACGCCCCTTTCACTCGAGCCGGCCCAACTGGAGATTGGCCCTGAATCCGGGGTTAGGTCATAGAAGTTACGTTCTTAGGAGAGGGAGGCCGATTGGATTGACAACCGAGAAACCGCCATCAAAGGTAATCCACTATGGGGACGTACCGGCGGAGCTGTTCGGGGACGAGGCGCCGGGGGTGAGAATCCGCCTCTTGATCGACCGGGAGCGTGACGGGGCACCGACTTACGTCCTGAGGATGATCGAGGTAGACCCGGGCGGGAACACCCCCGACCACGACCACCCGTTCGAGCACGAGAACTTCGTGGTCGACGGAAACGGAGAGGTAATGATAGAGGGTGAGTGGAGACAGGTGTCCGAGGGCGATATCATCTTCGTACCGCCGGGGGTCCGACACCAGTACCGGAATACCGGCGAGTCGGTGTTCCGGTTCCTTTGCGGCATCCCCGCATAAAACCCTCACCAACCCGCTATCCCCGAGGCGAATCCTTGCGTTTCTTGCGTTTGAATGACACGCTGGTGCCAGGCACCAGCGTGTCATTTTGCAACAGCCACGGGGCCTGCCGGCTACAACCCGTCCAGCCATTCCCGGATACGTCCGCCGTATTCGGACCCGGCAACTATCGACACGTCGTTGTGCCCAGCGCCGCGCACGATGAGGAGTCTATTAGTACCCCGCTCCACAAATACGCTGGCATTCGAACGCCGCTGCATCCACTCCGGCTGCGTTCCGCTCCCTCTGCGTACTACAGAAGTACGCCTCGGTCGCGCGCCTTGCCGGAGCGGCGCTTCGACGCTCTCGGTGCTTAACCGTACTTGTGGAGCGGGGCACTTGGGCTCGCCCGCGGCCTCGAAGAGCGCTTCCCCTTCCCCGACGGGTATCAGCATGTCTGCATCTCCGTGAATGACCATAAGCCCGCACTGTATCTCGGGGAGCTTCGCGAGCGAGTTGTAGGCGGTGTCCGCGGGGGTGTAGCCGCGCGCAAACGGGAACAGGTTGCATGCGACTGACGCCAGGGAAGTGAACGTGGATTCCAGGATGAGCCCTTTCAGGTTGACGCCGCGCGCTATTTCGCAGGCGACCGCCCCCCCGAGCGACTTACCGAAGATCACGGTCTCACCTGCCTCGATACCCTCGCGCCGCAGCCACTCGAGCGCCCCGCGGCCGTCGGCGTACAGGCCGGATTCCCCGGGCTTCCCCTCACTCTTTCCGTAGCCGCGGTAGTCGATGAGCAGCATCCCGCATTCAAGGGCGGCCAGGTCCTCACGCACCAGGGACCAGGAGTAGACCTCCTGGGCGTTGCCGTGCAGGAACAGGATGGTGGGGCGCCCCTCCGGCGCCGGCCACCAGAGGCCGTGGATGCGGACGCCGTCCTCGGTGTCGATCCAGACCTCCCGGGAGTCCGCCGCCCACTGCGGCGGAGGCATGTCAGGGGGTATCGGTTCGGGGTAGTAAAGGAACCTGCTGGCGATGTCCTCGAGCATGACGCCTCCCGTATAATAGGCCTCGGTTATCAAATAGCGGTCATCGATAATATAATCATATGTGGGGCAATCGCGGGGAACCGGATAAAGATTCCGGCCGGATTGGGGGAATTGGTGCCCGAGAAACGTATAAAGGGACCGAAAGGGCAAGAAAAGGGACTGGTGGTGATCCCCGGTGAGGGGGGGGTCACGGATTCCCTGGTAGAGGAGGCACAGGGCTCGCCCGAGGCGCTGGAGCGGGTCTGTGACTACTACATACCCAAGATATACGGTTACGTGCTCAAGAGGGTTGGAAGGGTACAGGACGCGGAGGACGTGACGTCGATAGTGTTCGAGAAGGTCCTGTTGAACCTGGGTTCGTTCGACGGTTCGAAGGCCTCGTTTTCGACCTGGATATACAGGATAGCCACGAACTGTGTTACCGATTTCTACCGCAGCGGGGGAAGGAGGAAGGAAACCCCGCTGGAGGAAGTGAAGGCCGAAAGGAGGCACCTGGTTGATGCCGACATCGAGCGGGTGGACCTCTCCATGGTTCTGGTGGAACTGATGGCCAAGTTGCCCCGGAAGTACCAGGAGGCGGTTGCGCTCAGGTACTTCGCCGGGATGAGAGTGCAGGAGGTGGCGGAGGTTCTCGGCGTAACCGAGAGCGCGGCCTCCAAGAGGATATTGAGGGGCCTTAACGAACTGAAGGAACTTGCCGCTAAGAGCCCGGCGGGTAATCTGCTCTAGGGCGGCGACAGACTGGGGATAATGGTTTTGTTCAATAGAAAAGCCGGAAGGCGAACAGGAAAAGCGGTTAGCGAGGGGTTTGACGCCGGCCATCCCATGGCCGAGGTCATGCGCTCCATACAACCCGCTGATGTCGACATGGACCCGGAGGCCCGGGAGCGCCTGATGAGCCGCCTGTTCTCGGTCCAGAGAAGAATGGTCCGAGAGCGACACGGGCGCGGGTGGGCTGGCTGGAAGGCCGTGCTGATCGCGGGAGCCGCCGCCGCCGCGGCGGTGGCGGTCGCCCTGGCGATCATGGTACCCACCCCTGAGAAGCCAGAGCCGGCAAGGCAGTTCGCGCGGGCGAGCGGTTTCCTGGGCAACGTGGAGGTAATGCAGCCCCACGGCGAGTGGCGGGCGGTGGTGAATGGGGAGAGCCTTGAGGCCGGTGTCTCGGTTCGAACAGGCGATGCCTCATTTATTACGATACTTTTTCCCGATGGAAGCATAATGCGTATCAGCGACGGCTCCGAGGCCCGGATAAAGGGGCTGGGTGAGCAGTCGGTTTCACTCGAGCATGTGAGGGGCGGCACCTACCACAGGGTCCACAACGGCACGCGATACACGGTGATGAACCAGGATGTGTCCTCCCGGGCGCTGGGAACCGCGTTCAACGTGGATAACCGCACAGAGGGCAACCTGGAGATACTTACGGTCCAGAGCGCGGTGGAGGTCCGCATAGGGGGGCATGAGCCGATCAAGGTCGACGAGGGAGAGGTCATGGTGGTCTCCCTTTCCCAGGACAAGAAGGCGGTCAAGCAAAAGGTTTCCCGGGAGCGGCTTGCCGAAGGCAGACTTTACGCCAACGTCCAGCAGGACGCGCAGGACGGGTACAGCACCGGGATCTACGAGCAGGTCGATATGGAGCCGGAGCAGTTGGCGGATGAGGAGTCTGGCGCGCGGGACGAGGTCTCACCGGTGATATCACTCGAGGGGTCCGCCACCGAAACCGGGGTATCCCTCAACTGGAACTGGAGTGCGGAGCACGAAGGCGAGTTCCACGAGCTGGTGGTGCTGCGCTCCGATTTTTCCGAGCCGGTGTACCCCGATGACGAGATAGCCAGGTACTCCGATGTCTCGATAAGGACCGCAAACGACGATAGCGTGACGGGAGGGCAGACTTACCAGTACCGCCTCGCCGCACGCTCCGGTTACGGTAGCATCACCCATAGCAACACCGTGGTGATCAACGTCCCCGTGCCCGAGCCCGAACCGAAGCCCGCCTCGATATCCCTGTCCGCTTCGACCTCGGCAAACGGCGTTACCCTGGAGTGGAGCGTCTCCGGCGTGACCAACTTCAACGGCTTCGTGGTGGAGAGGATGGTGGAAAAGGCGCCCAGGGAGTCAAAGACCCCTGCCGGCGGGGTCGACGTTACCCGCATAGACAGCGGTGATGTCTTCTATACCTACCTGGATGGCGACGCGGCCCCGAAGCACACTTACACCTACCGTGTCGGGCTCGTCGTCGAGGGCGCGGTTATGGTCTACTCGAACAGCGCCACGGTAAAGTTGCCGTAAGGCCCCCCGCTGTTCCTCGTAGCGCCGGCATCTTGCCGGCTTCTTCAATTATTGAATGCCGCGGATCCGAGCGGCGTGGGGGCCGCTAACTGCTTATCAGCCACTTCCGGTTCTGTTCGATCAGCTGTATGACTGTTGGAACGGGGAATGGTTTGCTGGTTTTGAGCATGTCGAAGATCTCCGATCCCTTCTCGCTGTTGACCTCTATCATTAGATCGTCCACTGACACTGTCGCCCGACCGTCCTGATTGCTGGTTGTTTCAGCATTGAACTTCCTGAGGCTAACAACTCCCATTCTCTCGTACGGCGCGATCAACTGTTCCATCTGGCCGATGACCTTGGCGTTACTGACGGAAACACTCCCGAGGTCGTCCCGGTCGCCGGTGACCATCATCTCGAAGAACTCCTCCACCGTATCCTCCGGGGTAGCGACCGCGGGCTTGCTTTCCCGGATAAACCCGAAGTAGATGCCTGCTCCCGCGATCGAAAATGCGGCCAGAAGGGAGACGATCATGACAACCACGTTTCTAATTCTCCGGAAGTCCCACGGCTCGCCTTTTCTCTTGTCGCCGGAAACTGGTGGGGCGGTCTCGGTTATGTTGAGGCCGAACGGGTCATCGGCTGTCTGTTCACCGACCCCCCCAACGCTCGGAGCATCGGGGCCCTTGTAACCTCCGGTGAGTGTCGAGTCTAAATGTATTTCCTCGGCCGTGACGTGGGCGCCCGGGGGTACGACCTGGTCCGCGAGCTCGGTTCCGCTTTCCGTCTCCGGCTGCTCGGTCGCGAACTCGGACGCAAGCCGGCTGTCCCCTTTCTCGACAACCGTCATCTCGGCCATGGCGATGAAGTCCTCCTCAACGGGGGCCAGCGGCACGTCGGCCGTCTCGTTCATCTCTGACGGCTGTACGGGCCCGCCCGGCGCTGACTCCCGGGTGGGCGATACCGTGATCGGTGCCCCGCACCGGGGACAGGCCAGAGCGCCCTCAGTGACGTTCTCGCCGCAAAACTCGCATTTCATCTGTCCATGACCTCCAGTTCGGTTTAACAGAGTAGATTATAACAATAGTGAGCCCGATTTGTGGACGGACACCGAAACCAGCTCACGAACCGGAGCCGACGCGGTGTGCCCAATAACGCGGGAACACGAAGTGGCATGGGAGATGTTTCCGGTCAACGGGGCAGGCAGAAGTACTGGGACTGCTCCGCGACGATGGGCCGGTCCGAGTGGATCTCCACGGCGCTCGCGGTCCAGGTGAGCCCGGGGATGGCGTCAACCGCCACAGTGACCCTGCTCTTCGGGCCGATGGCATACTGGGCGCTCACTTCGGCCCCGTTCTCGAGGTGGAACAGGAGCGTGGCTACCGCGGTTTGATCCCCCGGGTTCAGGAGAAGCAGGTACTCGTCGAAGGTGCCCCCGGTGTAGCCCTCGGCGAAGTACCAGTCCCTGGACGTCTCGCTTGCACCTGTAGATACGTGTCCCCCCCTCCTCGAGTCACGGGCATAGTACATCGCCCGCTCGACGGCGATATCCGTGTCGGAGGTGATGATCGCGGCCGTCTCCGCGCTGCCAAGTCCGGCAACGGAATCAACCGCGATAGTCCCCCTGGAGCGAGGGGGAAACCAGAACGGGTAGGCGAACGTCCCACCGGAGCTCAGGAACTCCACGGTGACGATGGTCGACTCATCCCCCGGGTTGAAGATAAGGATATACTCGTCGAAGAAGTGTCCCGTGCAACCTTCCGCCAGGTACCAAGTCCTGGAGAGCTCGCGGAGGCCCGGCGCCGCGCTGCCGCCGTTTACCCCGTTGGGGTGTCCGGCCCACGAGAAGTACTCGGTGCGCTCCGCCACCAGCGGCTCCGTGGATTCGACGCGGATCGCCACCGACTTATCGAGGAGCCCGGGCAGGGCGTTTACCAGTGTGGTGCCCCTGCTGTTGGGGGGCATCTCGAACTCGTGTACGTACGGGGCCCCACCCTCGACGCTATACGTCACGCTGACGAAGGCCCGCTCGTCATTGGGGTTGAACAGGAGAAGGTAGGTGCTGAAAAGCCCACCGGTGTAGCCTTCCCCGAAGTACCACTGAGTAGAGGGTTCGGTAACCCCGATGGCGGTGTGCCCGCCGCGTCTTCCACCGAGGTCGAAGTACTCCGATTGCTGGGCGATTATGTCGCCGGTCGCCTCTATCCTGACGGAGTGTCCCACTGAAGACGGGACACCGGGCAGGCTGTTCACCGGCACGGTGTAGCGCGTTCCGCCCTGGAGGTAGAGGTTATCCACGAACGGGGGATGGCCTTCGGGGTAGTACGTTATCTCCACCTTTACCGGGTCCTGGCCCGGGTTGAACAGAAGCAGGTACTCGATGAAGTTGGCGTCGATGTACCCTTCGGCGAAGTACCACGTCTTCGAGGGCGCAGTCGCCCCGAGGGAGCAGTTTGCCCCTTTGAGCGGGAGTTTGCCGTAATGGCCGGCCATCACGGTCAGAGGTGTGCCGTCGGGCGCCCAGGTATACGGCCAGTACGCCTCCAGCGGGTGGAGCCGGATGCAGCCGTGTGAGCGAGGGCGCACCCCGAGGCTCTCCTCGTAATCGCCGTAGCTGTTGGAGTAGCGGGGCCAGGCGTGTATCCCATAGTTCGTCTTCCAGTCCATCCAGTACTCGCAACTGCTCACCCAGCGGCGGTGTCCGTAGATGCGGTAGTGGCCCGTTGGTGTTGGGCCGATCGATCCGGTGCTGCATCGGAAGATGTTGACGACGACATTGTTCTCGAGGCAGTAGAGGCGCTGGTCGGCCAGCGAGACCACGATGTTCTTGGTGACGGCTGACGCGCGATAGTACTTCTCGAAGCGCGCCTTCAGAGAATGACGCACTGGTGCCTGGCACCAGTGCGTCATTTGGCGACTGCTACTGGGCGCGCCTACTCGTTATACCGCCTGGACAGCGCTACCGTTTCGCCGTACCGCTCGACCTGGCGCTTGCGTTCTTCTTCGTCCCAGCCGATGATGTCACCCATGATATCCGCCACCATCGGCGCTACCCCGAGGCCCTGGTCGGGTGCGGTGTAGAATATCTCGGTCCGCCTGACCAGGAAGTCGTCCACCGTGCGGGCCATCTCACCTTCGGCGGCGAAGGCGACCTGGGCCTTGATGTGCGGTATCTCCGGGGCGAGCAGTTCGGCCAGGGAGCCGTCCTCTTCCACCAGGGAGAGGACCTTCAGGGCGTCAGTGCCCTGCTTGAAAAGCCCGAGGAGCACGTCGCCGTCGAACTTGAGGTTAGAGGCCAGCGCCCTTACCCGCGCCTCGGTGTCCCTGGAGGGAGTTCCCAGGACAGGGTTGTTCTTTGTCTGACACGGCCGTCTTGCCTTGACGCTGAAATCATTACGCAGCACCCTGGCGGCAAGGTCCACCATCTCCTCGGCCATTGAGCGCGCGGTGGTCAGCTTCCCACCGGCTATGGTGAGCAGGCCGGAGTGCCCCTGGTAGATGCGGTGCTCGCGGGATACCTGGCTCTCGGCTACGTCCTTCCCGCCCTCCTTCATGGCGAGGGGCCTCAGGCCGGCGTAGGTGCTGATGATGTCTCCCCGGTCCAGGTGCGCCTTCGGCAGGGTGTGGTTCGCGGCCTGGAGCATGTACTCGACGTCCTCGCGGGTGGCGAAAGGTACGTCGAGGTCCTCGTGATAGTAGGTGTCGGTCGTTCCGATAAGGGTGAAGTGCCCCCTGGGTATCATGAACATGAGCCGCTCGTCTGAGGGGGATACCACCGGGAGCGCGTTCTCTGTGTGGGCGCGGCCCCGAGGCACCACTATGTGGGCCCCCTTGGTGAGTTGAAGCTTGGCTGGCGCACCCGGCTCGTCTATCTGGCAAACCTCGTCATCCCAGGCGCCGGTGGCGTTCACCACTACCCGCGCCTCCACGTCGAACTCCTCGCCGGTCAGGGCGTCGCGCACCCGGGCGCCTGACAGGCGGTCACCTTTTTCCCGCAGGAAGCCGGTGGCCTCGACGTAGTTGGCGCAGTCGGCCCCGGCGTCCACTGCCGACAGGGCGAAGGCGAGGGTGAGTCGGGCGTCGTCGGTGGAGCAGTCGTAGAAGACCCCGGACCCCTTGAGGCCTTCAGGGTCGAGTTCCGGCTCCATCTCCAGCGTGCGCTCCTTCAGGTACATCTTGTGGTTTTCCACGTTCCTGAACAGCGCCAGGAAGTCGTAGAGCCAGAGACCCACACCGATAAGGAAAAGGCCGTTCGCGTCACCTTTGTGCACCGGGAAGGTGAACGGCTGGGCGTACACCAGGTGCGGCGCGTTGATAAGGAGCTGGCGCCTCTCCCGACAGGCCTCGAACACCAGGTGGAACTCGTACATCTCCAGGTAGCGAAGGCCCCCGTGGATAAGCTTCGACGACCGGCTGCTGGTCCCGAACGCCCAGTCGTTCTTGTCCACGCAGGCGGTGGTGAACCCCCGGAGCGCCGCGTCACGCGCGATGCATGCCCCGGTTACCCCGCCTCCCACCACCAGGATATCGTAACCGGTCTTCTTGAGCCTGGAGATCGCCTGTTCCCTGGGTTCCATAGTTCTTATCACTCCCTCTAATCGCGTACGGCTGCATTCGCGGTATTCACCCCTTAATACTATCGCGAAATCGACTGCCGCTGAATAGTGCCCCGGGCAGTTGAATAATGACGCACTGGTGCCTGTCACCAGTGCGTCATTCTGGGTGGAGGGTCGAACGACAACACCTGGGCCAGGCACCGTTTATTCGGCCTTGAGGGCGGTGAAGTGGCCGAGTATCCTGGCGAGCAGCACGGTGGAATCGGGAGGGTTTTCTCCAAATGCAGAGCCCCGGACATGCCACGATAATTACTACGACTCATATGATACCTCAGTGGCCTCCATCACCATGCGAAGTGTCGTGCCGGGATAGCAGACTTTCAGTTCATTAAGCGCTTCACACAAGGTGGCCAGAACAC
>JAHIMR010000001.1 GCA_018896525.1 Actinomycetota bacterium | reverse complement strand
GGTGTCGTATCGAGAGCGCCGAGGCGCCGCTCATGCAAGGCGCGCGACCGAGCTGTACTCCGTGAGTACCGCGAGGGAGCGGAACGCGGCAGGTGCGGATGCATCGACGTTCGAATGCAAGCGTATTTATGGAATGGGGTACTAAGGCCCCTCTTTGACCCGTACCGCCACCGCCTCCAGGCTTCCGTCTTCGGCCTTTCTGATAAGCATGGTCACCCTTGCCCCCGATGTAAGTTGTGAGATGTCCCCGCCGCCGATCTCGCCACCCCCCGCGCCAAGGAACCTGGTTTCCCCCGTCAGTGCCACACTCTCGGCGCCGCCGAACCCCTGCACGGTAACGATCGTGCCGTCTATCGATGCCACCTCTCCCTCTATCAACTCCGTGTTCTCATCATTGAGCTGCTCCTGTACCTGCTCCTTTGGATTTTGCCGGTCGGGGCGCGCTCCCTCTTCGGCCCCTTCCGGCATGCGTGGGCCCCTCTCTCCACCCGGCCCCGGCGGCCCTCCTTCAGGCGGCATGCCTCCGCGGCGCTCGCCGACCAGCGTACTTATGCCGGCGCTCTGATTCCCCATGGCGAAGCCCAGGGCGAACGATGACCCCGCTATCAGGATCACAAGGATCGCCGCCGCAAGCCCTATCAGCAGTTTCTGGTTGTTACTGTAACTTCCACTGCCCTCGCTGCCATTACCGTGGGCCCGTGGGACCACGCCCTTCTCACCGGTTCCAGTGCTGTCAGCCGCCTGGCCGCCGCTATCGCGCTTCTCCGCTTCTCCACCCAGGGTGGACGGCGGTTGCTCCGCCTGGTTCTTCTTCGCCTGTCCTTTCATCGTATGAAGACCCTCCTTCAAGCTAAACCCCGGCACACGTACCGTACCTCCAGCACAATTATCCAACTGCTACGTTAACCATGATTTAACGTAGTGTTAAAATACTGTTAATCTCATATGATTGTCTCCCCAGGGCCCGTCACGACGGAGGTTGAAATGAACAATCGGATTCTCGTCATCGGAGACGAAACGGCAGCTGACCAGGTGGGAGGGAACCTTCATCAGGAAGGCTTCGAGGTGGTTGTGACCACGAGCCTGGCGGACTCCTCGACCCTGGAGGTTGATTTCCTTCTTGCTATCTGTGACGATGGCCCGCCGGATATCGACGGCTTCGAGATGTGCCGCGGCCTCAAGTCAGACCGGCGAACCGCGGGCGTGCCGGTGATTCTCATCAGTGATGCCGCCCGCCTTGAGAGCAACGCCGACGGACTTGAATCGATTGTCGACGAGTTCATGACCAAACCGTACCTCCTCGCGGAGCTGCTGGCCCGGGTCAACCTGACCCTTAAGAGGATAGGCGCCTTTCCCACCGACCCTGTGACCGAGCTTTCGGGCAACATCGCCGCCGACATCAAGCTTAGAGAAGCTATCCGCTCCGAAGCTCCCTTCTCCCTGATGCTGCTGGCGGCGAATGGCCTTCGTCAGTTCCACGAGGTGTACGGCGACCAGAAGTTTGAGCAAGTGATCCGCTTCACCGCGGACACGGTAAAGGAAGTCATCAGCAAGCAGGGAGGCCGGGGTGACTACGCCGCTTACCTTGGCGGCGGGACATTCAGCGTGATTACCGTTCCGGAGCGGGCCGAAACCCTCGCGCGCTCAATCATCCACATTTTCGACGCCGGAATAAAGAACTTCTATTCTCTTGGCGACGCCGAAAGGGGAGGCCTCATGACTTTTGACAGGCAAGGGCGTATGGTGGATAATCCGATTATGGCGGTATCAATCGGCTTGGCTTCTAATGAGGGTCGAGTGATACGGTCTCACTGGGCAGCGGCAGAAATCGCAAGGGAGTTACTCGACTACGCTATGTCGTTCCCCGAGAGCAGGTGCTGCAAGGACCAACGGACGGAGAGGCAGTAGGCAACTAATGAAAGAGTTGAAGTACACCATCCTGGTGGTAGAGGACGAGCCACTCATTAGCGAGATGGTCATGAAGAGTCTCAAGCTCGAGGGTTACACGGTCGTTGTCGCCCAGACCGGCGATGATGGCCTCTCCAAGGCGAAGGAGATCAAGCCGGACCTCGTGCTGCTGGACGTTCTACTGCCAAAGCTTGACGGATGGGAGATCCTTACCCGACTGCGGGACGACCCTCGCTGCAAAGATATCCCCATTATCATGCTGACCGCCCTCACTGACGAGAAGTCCAAGGTGCAGGGCCTTCGTGGAGGCGCGGACGACTACGTAACGAAGCCGTTCAGCGCGCTGGAACTGATGGCTCGAGTGGAGGCGGTGCTGAAGCGTGCCGACAGGCCGGCCCACGGGGGTTCGACTCAATCACAGGTCCCGGTAAGAAAGGGCGATAAGATATACCTGATAGATATGGATGATATTAACTTCATCGACGTCCACAGGGACTGTACGTACCTGCACACCGACGACGATCATTTCCTTGCCGGCAATACGATGATGGAGTTCGAGAAAATCCTTGACTCCCGCAAGTTCTTCCGCGCTCACCGGGGTTACATCGTCAATCTGCGAAAGATCAAGGAGATAGTCAAAGTCGGGGCCTCCTCTTTCGAACTTACGATGAACGACCCCGAACACCGCAAGATCCCAATGAGCCGCCGGCAGACCTCCGAACTCAAGAAACTTTTGAACATTTAGACCGTATATTGTTCACGTTTCCCGCTTATCAGCCGATTTCGCTATTCAGCCACGTCTTTTGTCCACAGGCGTATAAATAGTTGACTTATGGCTCCAGGGAGTTGATAATATCCATTGAGTTACCGCTTTCACCCGAAAGTAGCCACTGGTAAAAAGGCAAAATCAGGTGGATCGGTTGAAGTTATTAAGTTCGGACAACCGGGTACAGCTCAGGGTTTAAGTATTTGGACCATCCAAATATCCCCAAGAGTTGCCGCATTAAGGTCTAATACGCCGATCTTGATCGGGACCCGGTTCCAAGGCCCGGTTGTCCTCTCCCCAAAACAAATGGCTACCCAAACGGGGTCTGGCCCAGGTGTTGTCGTTCGTCGCCCCACCCAAACCGACGTCTGTTATGCAACGGCCCAGGGGCGTGCAACGGCCCAGGGGCGAGACCCCTCCCTCCCTAATGAACGAAAACCACAAAATGCGCCAATGGTGCCTGGCACCACTGGCGCAAACTCCGCGTTATTGGGGATTGTAGCCCATCACGCAGTGGCCGCCGTCCCAGGTGCCGTTGTAGTTGAAGTACATGGGGCGCTCGGCGATGATTGCCGCACCGTTGGTGGACTCGACCAGGCAGGAGAAGTCGTGGGCATCGTCATCTCCCTCCCCCAGTACGTCCTTCACCCGGACGGTACGGCGGGACCGGGGCGAGACTGTTAGCGGCTGTACGATGTTTTCACCGGCGCCCGGCATGAAGGTAATTTCTACCTCCGCCTCGGCTTCGCCGGGGTTCTGGATGCAGATGTACGGCTCGAAGTTGGGGCGGCAGGTGCC
>JAHIMR010000016.1 GCA_018896525.1 Actinomycetota bacterium | reverse complement strand
TTCCGCTTACCGATGAGCTACAGCAGTACACCAGGGCTCTCGGGCTGACTGAAGCCCTGCTGCTCGGTGGAGCTGATGCCGGAGAAACGCGAGATCAGAAATTACGACGGGAGGTGCGGTGATGGGTGGGGAAAGTGAGTTGTGTACAGAGGGGACAGGCCCCTTCGGTGCATTCTGGAGATGTGTTTGAGTGTAAAGACGAACGACACCTTCGGGGCCAGTCCCCGTTTGGGTGGCGAATTGTCAGTCGATGCCGTAGCCGCTGGTGTTGTGGCCGCCGGTCCAGCCGTGGTAGTTGAAGTACATGGGGCGCTCGACCACGATGGGGCTCCCCGCCTTGATGGTGGCGGCGACATCGCAGGGTCCGTCAACCATGTCATCGACGCTCAGGGTCACCCTGGTATGGGGGTTGACGTACAGTGTCCTGGTCTGGACCTTCCCATCGGGGTACATGAGGTCTATCTGCACGTTGGTGACGTGATCGCCGGGGTTCTGGATGGTGAACCAGGTGTCGTACCCGTCCCTGGTGGTGCCTTCCGCCATGTAGTACTCGGTAGCAGCGCGGGAGACCCCCATGACGTCGTGCCCGCCGGTCCAGGCGCCCTCCCCGTAGGAGAAGTACATGGGCCGCTCGGCCACCACCGGAACGTCGGATTCGAGCTCGATGGACACGTCCCGGTTGTCGCCGACGTCATCGGCCACCTTGACCGTGTCCCTGCTCCTGGGGGCCACCACCCGGCTGGTGGTGATGACCTGGCCGGTCTCCGAGCCGGCCTCGCCGCCGGTCATGTACCTGATCGATATGTTGGCTTCCACGGTGTTGGGGTTCTGGATGGTCAGCCACTCCTGGAACCCCTGCCTGGTGGACCCTTCGGCGAAGTACCACTCGGAGAGCGGCGAGCTGACGCCGCTTACGACATGCCCCCCGGGGGCGAACCGGTGGTAGTTTGAGTACTGGGGCCTCTCCGCGCATATGCCTGTGTCGGATTCGATCATGGTTGATACGTCCTGGTCGAGCCCCACGTCCAGGTAGACGTCAACCGTCTTCCTCGAGTGCGGCCCTACCTGGTAATGCTTGATGATGTTGTCGCCGGTACCGGTCATGTAGGTTATCTTGACCGTCGCGGTGGCATCAGTCGGGTTCTGCAGGCATAACCACTGTTCGAACTCTCCGTCGCTTGCGTTCTTGCGGGTAGTGCCTTCGGCGAAGTACCAGTTCTTCTGCGGGGCGTTTATGCCCTTCTCGTTGTGTCCCCCGGCCCACTTGTCCCGGTAGTTGAAGTACATGGGGCGCTCGGCGACTATCGCCTGGCTGTCACAGTGAACGTGGGCGGAAACGTGGTTGCCCTCGGGCACATGGTCCTTGACCACAACGGTCTGCCGTGAGTGGGCGGGAAGGGAGAAGTTCTTGACGATTACCTCGCCGGTCTCCAGGTGGAACCCGATCACCACGTCGGCGTTATTATCGCCCGGGTTCTGGAGGCATATGTACTCGTCGAAATTGGGCAGCGTGTTCCCCTCGGCGAAAAACCAGTCCTTGCAGAAGTTATCCAGGACCACGTTCTTGCTGGTGCTTCCGACGTTCCCGGCCATATCCTTTGCGACTATCGCTATCTCATAGGTGCCGGCGTCCTCGAGGGTCGGGAGCTGCCACACGTAGGCCATGTTGAAGTTAGTCTTTGTGCCATATACTTCGTCGCCGTTTATGCGGAACGCGGCCCGGGCTACACCGTTGGAATCGGTGGAGGATCCGGTAAGGCGGTACTCCTGGTCATCCTCGAAGCCGATCTCGATAAAGTCACGGTCCGGCCTCTCGATGGCGCACGCCGGGGCTATGGTATCAACCTTGACCATCTGTTTCTTTGCGGCTTCCACGTTGCCCGCCTTGTCCTCGCTGTAGTACTCGACCTCCCATATCCCGTCATTCAAGGTAAACGGCTTTCCGTAGGTGGTCCAGTTGCCGCTCGCCGCACCGTTGAAGTTATCCGTAAGGCGGTACTCGATCTTGTCCACGTTAGGGTCGCTCGATGTGATGGTGACCGACGGGTGCGACACATAGAAGCCGTTGTCCCCCGCCTTGCCGGACACGGCTATCGTGGTATCAGGCATCTTCGTGTCAACCGCCACCGATCCGTTCGTCTCGGTCTCGGACGTGTTGCCCGCGGAGTCGGTAGCAATCATCTTGATCTTGAATCTCTTTTGGTCAAGGTCGGCCGCCTTAGCCGTTTTCGTGTAAGGTGGCGCGTAAGATACGCTTCCTCCTCCGGTTGTTGGGAGGTCTGTCCATGTGGAGCCGTTCTCGGAGTACTTGTAGGCGACAGAGGCTATGCCGCTGTGGATCTCGCTGCCGGTTGCCAGTTCCGCTGCCGTCTTCACAAAATCGTCGATCGCTGTTGCGTTGACCTCGAAGTCGGAGTTGAAGTACAGTGTGCCCTCCCCGGGGTCGGGCTTTGTTATTGCCGCCGTGGGCGGGGGCACGTTGTCCTGCCGCCTGAAGTGCCCCTCACCGTCCTGGGTCAGGGCCGCAACGCACCTGTCGGCATGTTGGCCCGGGCAGGAGATCGCGTTCATGGAGCCCAATATTGTCTTAGCGCCCAGGAAGGTGTTGTTTATCTCTGCCCGGTCGTTATCACCGTAACCTAAATATCCCGTTGGCCTTCTGTAGAACATGTGCTCATAATTCATGGGGCCGTAAACGTGTGGATAAGGTCTTACTGTCTCAGTGTCGAACAGATTGGCAAGTTCAACGTCTGTAGGCCGCCACTCATCAGTCCCAAAAACGAAGTAGTACCGGTTCACCCGCCATTGGTCCGTTCCACCATCCGGGTCCTCGAGCGAGCAAACAAGGACTGGGTTGTTGGTGTCCCAATCTATGCAGGGGTTGGAATGACGGTAGTCTGGGTGGTATCCCACGATAGAGGATGCCCCTCCATCGTAGAGACCCCAGTTGAGCCCGTAGTCGTTTGTGTACTGATAGCGGATATTGGCTCTCCAGTACCCCCCTCCCCCCTCGTTGGTCCAGACAACCACAGCCTCGTCGAAGCCGTGGCAGGCTATGTCGGGCTCGTAGGAGTGAAGGCCGTCTTCGGGGCTCACCATTTTGCCGTAGTACTGCACCGTTCCATCACTCTTGATGCGCCCACCGTAGAAGGTCTCCCAGATGTAGGAAGCCCCAACCGACCTCTCACAGATCCAACCGACGTTGTTAGAGCCCGGGAAACGGTCCGCCTTGTGATTCAAGCGGTCGCAGGTCGTATCGGCGGTGTGCCACCTGGCCGCGTAATCGTTCCAGGTGGCCCCGTAGTCCTCCGAGCGGGCTATCCAAGTGTTGTATCTGACAGTGTCGCGCTTTGAGCTATATATGACATGCACGCGGGGAGTGCCGTCCCCACGGTTGGTGCCCTGTATCACGAATGGCTCATCAGTGGAGACAGTGCCGTCCTCAAGGTAGAAGGGGATTGACCAGGTGGCACCCTTGTCGGTTGAGGTCTGAACTCCTATAGCGTGTTCTGAGGGCCCTCCCCGCCAGGCTACCCAGACATGATCCGCCCAGGCGTCCATGCTGACGCTCGAGATAGTGCCGGTGTCCGGTCCGAACTTGCTCTGAACCGTCCAACCGTCAGGGTACGCCCTCGCTTGCTGCCCCCCCGCCGCGAGCACCAGGGAAAGCGCGATGGCAACCGCCAGCGCCAGGCTTATCAGGGTCGTTCTCCTGCTTGCTACA
Organism: Actinomycetota bacterium; assembly: GCA_018896525.1. Classification (GTDB taxonomy): domain Bacteria; phylum Actinomycetota; class Geothermincolia; order Fen-727; family Anoxymicrobiaceae; genus JAHIPE01. Next base: position 13,483 of record JAHIMR010000016.1, on the reverse strand, counting down.
CCGATCATCTTATATCCTTTCCGCTTTAATTAACCCCATAAGCATTTACTACGTGTCCACCACTCATACCGTGATAGTCAAAGTACATCGGACGTTCAACCATAATCTTTGAACCATCTGATGTTGTTATTTCTGAAGACACGTCTTTCCCTCCACCAATTTCACTATTAACGTTTATGGTCAATCGAGAATGAGCTTCAAGAGTATACATTTTTTCTTCGGTTTCTCCGTCACCGAACATATATTTTATAGTAATATCTACCCTGTCCCCAGATGGATTGGCCGCCGTGTAGTAGGTGTCAAAGTTTTCTATGGTCGCGCCTTCTGCTATGTAAAATGTGTCCGACAAGGTTGTAGCACCCATGACATTACTACCACCTCTCCACTTCCCTTTGTAATTGAAATACATAGGACGTTCACAGACCACGGGTACATCAGAAGCTATCTCCACAGATATATCTTTGCCTTTGCCGGCGTCCAACGGTACATCAACGGTATGACGAGACCTCTTTGGGACTTCTTTTTCTTTTTCTATTATCTCGCCCGTGGAAGTCATGTATTTGAACTTCAGTTTAGCGTCCTCATTGTTGGGGTTCTGTATGGTAATCCACTCTTCAAAGCCTGCCTGAGTAGAACCTTCGGCAAAATACCAGGTTTTAGAAGGTGAAGGTATTCCCACAACATTGTGTCCTTCTTCTGCAAAACCGTGATAGTTGAAGTACATAGGCCGCTCTGCTGCTATTGGAACATCACTTTCTATTTTGGTGCTTACATCCTGTTGCAAGCCAACGTCGTTGGGAACGTTAACCGTAGAGCGAGAATGAGGAATTACCTGATATTCTTTTTCGATATTATCTCCCGTTCCTAGCATATAGATTATCTTCACGTTGGCGATGTCATCAGATGGGTTTTGTATAGTAAGCCATTCGTCGAATATTCCGTCTGTATCATTTCTGCGGGTCGTCCCTTCAGCAAAGTAGAACTCTTTCTGGAGGGAATTAAGGCCCATAGCAATGTGTCCACCCTTCCATTGAGTTCCTTGAGAGTTTTTGTAGTTGAAATACATGGGTCTTTCGGCGATTATCGCCTGGTCGTCGCTTTTTATGTGCGTTGAAACGTGATGTCCTTCCTCTACGAATTCCTTTATATTGTAAGTGGAACGTGTTTGTGGTCCTATTACGACATCGTGTGTCACGGTTTCTCCTGTTTCCAGCATAAAATTAAAGCTAACATTTGCTGTATGGTCACCAGGGTTTTGGATACAGAAAAACTGGTCAAACTCCGATAAAGTGTTCCCCTCGGCGAAGTACCAGTCCCTACAATAATTTCCTAAAGAAACATTCTTGGTTGAAGAAGAACTGTTATCGGCGGGGTCAACAGCTTCAACTATTATCTCGTACACCCCTTCTCCCACCTTGCCGACATCCCAAATGTAGGACATTTCCCCCGCTTTATTCTGTTCTTTTACTATCTTATTTTCAACAGTTAATCTCTGATAATCTATTCCATTTTCGTCGTTTGCTAGACCAACGACTTCACACATCTGTTCGGAGGTAAAGCCGGTTTGAACTGAATCTCTTTCAGGTTTCAAAACCACACAAGTTGGTGCGTAAGTGTCCACGTTCAAGTCAATGAAACCAACAGTACTATCGTTGCCCGCTTTGTCTATAGAATAATATTTAACTTCCCATTTGCCATCAGGAACATCAAAGGGGCAATAATAATTCGTCCAGTTGCTGGCGCGCAATGAACTATCTCTGTTCACGATATTATACGTTAATTCATCCGGGTTTGAATCGTTACAACTAAGAGTTACGACGGTAGTCTTGTTTCTCCAATTATTAGAGTTAGGAGTGGTATTGGTATCAAAAGATACCTCTGGGTTCTCTGTATCTATTCTTACTGTACCCGTCTTGTGAGATTCCTCATTATTAGCAAAGTCAGTGGAATAATACTCGACATCCCATTCTCCGTCTGAAAAATCAAGTGGCAAGATAAAAGTCTGCCACGTTCCCCAAGTGTCTTCTCCATTACGGATCCTGTATTTGGTCTGGTCTGGACCGGAAAGAGTATCCGATGGAGATAAGATTATTTCCGTATCTTCGTTTCTCCAACCGTTTGCGTTTGGTGTTGTATCAGTGCCAAGGCTTGTCACCGTGTCGACTGTGTCCACCCTTACAATGCCGCTTTTGTGGGCTTCTTCGTTACCAGCCAGGTCCACAGACCAATACTCCACGTTCCATATACCATCCTCAAGAATAAAAGAGGAAGAGTAAACCTGTTCGCTCCCACCATTAACAGTGTATCTTGTATCGTCCGTGCCAGAAGTCACATCGGAAGGCGTAAGCGTCACAGCAGTGTTGGAATCCCTCCAACCCGCCCCGTTTGGTGTTGTATCAGTGCCAAGGCTTGTCACCGGGTCGACTGTGTCCACCCTTACAATGCCGCTTTTGTGGGCTTCTTCGTTACCAGCCAGGTCATGCGAGTAATACTCAACATTGTAGACGCCATTTTCGAGCAGGAAGGGACTTCCGTAAGTTTGCCATGTACCTGCGTTTATCCTGTACTTTGTGAAATCGAAGTTTATTTCGTCAACGATCAACGACACCTGGGTATTAGCGTTTCTCCAACCGTTTGCGTTTGGTGTTGTATCAGTGGAAAGCGAAGTAACCGGGAAAGTAGTGTCGATATTCACCGTAAAGATATGTGTCGGATCGCTGTTACCAGATAGGTCATCCGAGTAGTACTGGACGCGCCAATTGTTGTCGCCCGACACAGTAAAAGGAGAGGTGTAAACCTGCCAAGGCCCCGGCGGTTCCCCTACCTCATATATCCTGTAAAAGCAGCCCTTGGGGTTGACATCGGTAATACCAAGTTCAACCTCCACACTGCTGCTGTAAAAACCGCTTCCGTTTGGAGGCTCATACGCGGCAGATGTCACCGGGTCCGTGTAGTCTATAACCACCCACCCTACAGACTGCGCCTCGCCAACAGCGCCCCCAGAGTCTGTCGCTATCGCCTTGAGCTTAATTGTCTCCTCACCAATTGCTGAAACGTCTGCGACTACGGTGTACGGTGGCGTGTACGAAGTACTGCTCCCCACGCATGGAAGCGGATTCCAGTTTATTCCATTTGTAGAGTATTGGTACGTGACTTGTTTTATACCGTTGTAGTACTGGACTCCAGTCGCTACATCCGTCCCCGTACATGGGAAGTCGTCCGTTGCCTGTGATTTCACCTGGAAATCTGCGTTGTAGTAAACGTCGCCCGCAGGCTCCGTTATTGACCCCGTGGGGGCGGTAGCGTCCGTGTGGCGAAAGTATATCTTCCCGTCTTCTCCCACCGCGGCGCTAACCACGGTGGCTGCCCCGCTGTGGTGGGTCTTGCAGTCTATCGAGTAGTTGCCAAGGCCGCTCCCGCCGTACACCTGGGTATCACCGAATAAGTCGGTTGTGGTCCCCCCCGAGTGCTGGTAGGAGAGCTTCCCTTCCGTGTTGCGGTAAAAGTACTTCTCGTATGCCCCGTACTGGCCGTTCACGCAAGGGTACGGCCTCACCGTCCCGGTATCGGCTACCTTGGCGTCACCAGTATTAAACGGCTTCCACAATCCATCAAAATAATATCTCCCGACGTACCAGGAGCCGGTCGCCGGGTACTCGAGCGAGCAGAGGACAACCGGTTTGTCGCCAACCGACTTTATCCTGGGGTTGGAGTGCCGGTAGTCGGGGTCGTAGCCCACGATGTCTGAGGCCGCGCCGTGGTTGCCCCAGGAGCTACCAAAGTTGTCCGTGTAGGCGAAGCGGATATTGGCCCTGGAGTATCCCCCTCCCCCCTCGTTGGTCCATACAATGTATGCTTCGTCTTCGAGCAGGCAGGCTATGTCGGGCTCGTAGGAGTGGAGGCCGTCTTCGGGGCTTATCATTTTGCCGTAGTACTGCACGTCCCCGGCTGCTGACCGTATCCTTCCCCCGTAGAAGGTCTCCCAGATGTAGGAGGCCCCAACCGACCTCTGGCAGACCCAGGCAACGTTGTTAGAGCCGGGGAAGTGGTCCGCCCTGTGCTTCATGCGGTCACAGTTGGTGTCCGTGGTGTGCCACCTCGAGCCGTAGTCGTCCCAGGTGGCCCCGTAGTCCTCCGAGCGGGCGATCCAGGTATTGTATCTGCCGGTGTCCCGCTGTGAGCTGTATATGACGAACACGCGGGGAGTACCGTCCCCCCGGTTGGTGCCGGCTATAACCACCGGATCGTCTGTTAAAAAGGTGCCGTCCTCCAGGTAGAAGGGCGCTTCCCAGTTGGCCCCCTTGTCGCTCGAGTGCTGGACCCATATAGCGTCCGGGGCCACCCCTCCCCTGCCGGCGATCCATACGTGATCGGTCCAGGACTCTACGCTGACGCTTGTGGCGTTGCCGTCCGCGTAGGGGCCGGCCACGGTGTTTACCGTCCAACCGTCAGGGTACGCCCGCGCCGGCCCCCCGCCCGCCAGCAGCACAGAAAGCGTTAAAGCTGCTGCCAGCGCCAGGCTTATCAGGGTCGTTCTCCTGCTTGCTACACCGATCATTCTCTATCCTCTCCCCTTCTATATGACCTGGACGGTCTTTGATGCGGAGCTCGATGCCCCGCGCGAATCGGTTGCGGTAACGGTAAGGGTCACCGTATCGGTGGTGTTGAACTGGATCGTCCGGCTGGTCCACGAGAGCGTTACCGGGTCCCCGTCGGGGTCTGACCCGGAAGCGGTATAGGTCACTGTCTGCCCCTGGTTCACCGTCGAAGGCCCGTTTATGCTGACCACCGGAGCATGGTTCTCTGACGCGACCGGTGCCGGGGAAGGGCTCTCCGCCGGTGCCACAGTCGTCTCTACGGGGGGGGCCTGCCTGTCGACCCCGGCCGAATCCGTGGTGGTATCTCTCACGCCTTCTACCTCGCCCTCAACGAAGGCTTCCTCCTCCCCTGGAGCCTCCTCCGGCTTCCCGCTCTCAGGCGCCGCCGATCTTGCGTCCACCGGTGGGCTCTCGGCCTCTACCGTCTCCGCGCCCTCGAAACCCCGATGTTCGCGCGCGGAATCGGCGCCCAGCGGGCCCCGGACAAAACCCCAAACGCCCAGCGCCAGCACCAGTGACACCGCCGCCAGCAGCATGAACCGGCCTGCCCGGTAGCGCCCGCCAACGGTAACAGGCCCCTCGCGCTCCAGCCGTTCGCGATCGCGAGCGGCCTCCTCTCCCCTTGAACAGGCACCTCCTTCAGCATCCTCCAGGTCCATGCGGTGAGCGTCCCGCCGTGGACCGGGCGGCTTCACGTTCCCGCTGGCGTGACCGCCCGTGGAGTGACCCTCGAACGCCCGCAATCGACCGCGGGCGTCCTCCCTTCCCGCACCATTCCCGGGTACGATGGTAAGGACCTTCGTGGGTTCCGCCGCCTCACCCCTCAGGTGAGAGAAGACGTAAGGCACGTCCTGCCCGATACGACCATGGGTAATAAAGGTATCGACCCTCCAGGCGGAGCAGTCCTCATCCTCGTTATTGGTAAGGAGCACAACCGCCCGGGGGGTGACCAGATTCGGATCGTGCTCCAGGTGCTTCAGGAACGATTGGGCCTGGGTGGTGTCGGCGTCGACGAAGTAGTAGTCAAAGTCATTCTCCAGGAGAAGCGGCAACGCGTCGCCTATGTCGACGGCATGGAAAACAGTGCCGTGCCGGGACAACGCTTTCGTTACCGCTCTCTTCTTCTTCTCGTCCAGATACATTATCTTCAAGGCCGACTCCTATGCTCTTTTTACACAAGGTGCAGAAGTATGCGTTATTCACTATAGATTGTCAACCGGTCGCCAGTATCAACGATAACGATTACTATTATGTTACCTAATAGCCCCACTTATATATCCATATAATGACAACATATATGGCTCTCACAGTATAACCACACCCCTCTCCTCTGTCAACAGCACCACGAGGAGCAAGAGCCGGGACCGGAGTGCAAGGCGCGCCGTTGCCTTCCGGTACTGTCTATAAGGTAATATTGACCTCATAGGAACAAGAACATGGAGGTCACCGTGGTTTCCGAAGACACCAGGATTGCTCTCGAAAGAACGCTCAAGGCCGGTGCCGCGCTTGCCGGTGCGGCCGCCGCCGGCTACATGGCTTCCCGGGTGAGGTCGGTAAAAGCCGGCCTGTCATCGGCCGCCAGGCCGTACGCCTGGAGACCGGGGCGGGGACAATCGGTACTGCTCAAGGGGGCCGACCTCATCGACGTGAAGAGGGGGCAGACGCTGCGTGAGAAGGGGGTCCTGTTCAAGGACGGCCAGATAACCGACGTGGTGGCTACCCGAGACCTGGATAAAGTCACAGCCGACCGGACGTTCGACTGCCGGGGGCTCTTCGTCATGCCGGGGATAATAAACGCCCACTGCCACGCCCTGATGCCGGGGGCGGCCATGGTGGGGCTCGACCTTTTGCTCTCGCTCAAGAGGCAGGCGGTCCGCAACCTGGAGGAGTGCGCCATTCACGGTGTCACCACCGTCAGGGACGCCTCGTCGCTACCGCGGGTTCTGGGCGAGCTGGGGCACAAGGCCGAGACGCTGGAGATACTGGGGCCCAGGGTGATATCCTGCGGCCCTTCCCTCATGGTGAAGGGGGGGTACCCGGATTTCGCCCGGCAGTTGCACCCCGGCCTGGCGGCCAGGTTCGGGGACGTTGCCATCTACGTCAAGGGGCCCGAATCGGCGCGTGAGGCGGTCCGCCTGGCGGTGGAGCAGGGCGCCCGCTTCATCAAGATATTCTTCGACGACCGCTCCCTTTTCTTCGGGGCGAAGCCGCTTCCGGTACTCGACGACGAGACGGTCAGGGCGCTGGTGGACGAGGCACACCGGCTGGGCAGGCGGGTGGGGGTCCACCAGACCCGGCTTGCCGGCTACCGCCGGGCGCTGAAACTGGGTGTCGATGACCTGGAGCACATCCCCACCGACAAGAGACTTACCGACAAGGACGTTGAGCGCTTCATGAAGGGAGACCACTGCATTACCCCCACCGCCTCGGTCATCATGGCGCTGGGCATCGCCCCCGAGGGCCACCCCGCGCGGGTGGACCCGCTGGTGGAGACAATGCAGCTGGCCCGCGAGCATTTCCTGCGCTACACCTGCCCCACCGTCTCGGAGCAGGCGGTGGTCAGGTCCAACCTGAAGCTGGAAAAACTTTACACCTACGGTTTTCCCGCCGACAGCCTGGGCGCGAAGTCGCTGTTCGACAACCAGTTGATGATAGAGGCCCTGGCTACAGGGACCCCCAACATCCTCAAGCTGTACCAGGCCGGCGCCCGTATCTGTTGCGGAAACGATGGGGGCACACCACTCTCGTTCCCCGGTACGCTGTTCACCGAGATGGAGATAATGGATTGGATCGGGATATCGAAGGCCGACATCCTGAAGTCCGCCACCATCAACGGCGCCCACCTGCTGGACATGGAGGGAGAGCTTGGCTCGATCGAGCCGGGGAAGCTCGCCGACATCGTGGTCCTCTCGTCCAACCCGCTCAAGGACATCAGGGCGGTGGAGGCGGTGGAGGCGGTGTTCCGTTCGGGGACCCTGCTCCACCGGGAGTACCGGTTTGATCTTGCCGGAACGAAAGCGGAAGAGTGAGGTGCGGGCACTAACATCTGTGGTATTATTTACGCGCTCGATATCCAACGTGAAGTGAAATCGAGGAGTGGTAACCATGGATACCAACCAGCTTCTTGCCTACGAGGCGATCCGCTTCTTCATCGGCCCGATGATGAAGTTCCATCTGCGCCTGAAGATAGAGGGGCAGGAGAACGTCCCCGACAACGGCGCCGCGGTGATAGCGTGCAACCACCGCTCAACCATGGACCCGATAATACTCGGGTACTCCGTCCGGAATCGCTACATCAGCTTCGGGGCGGCCGCCTGGTCGTACAAAGTACCGGTGTACGGCCACTTCCACCGGGCGATCGGGGCGTTCCCCCTGACCCTTGCCGGCGGTGAGAAATCCTCCGAGGAGCTTGACCGCGGGCTGGAACTCCTCGACGAAGGCGAGATCGTAGGCATCTTCCCCGAGGGCGGGGAGACCATCTTTGACCCCGGGAAGGCCGAAAAGATCACCCCGTTCAAGACGGGGTTCGCCCGGCTTGCTCTGAAGGCCCGCGCCCCGGTGATACCGGTGGCGATAATCGGCAGCGGGGAGCGCCGGCTCCCCACCGTGCCCGGCCCGATAGTGGAGAAGATGGTCAAGCACCCCAAGAGCGACAAGGGCTACTCGTCGGTCATCTACAAGAGGGCAAAGTGCCGTATCGGCCTCCCCCTGGACCTGGGCGATTTCTACGACAGGCCCATCAATAAGAAGCTCCTGGACCTGGTTACCTCCAAGGTGCGCCAGATAGTTATGAAGCTGTATAACGGTGATGACCTCGAGCGTTTCATGACCGGCGAGATCCCGTTCGATTTCGCCTACGAGCGCATCGGGGGACGCACCAAGAAGCTTCTGTAATATGTTCCCTTCAGAATAAGAAGCGCCGCCGTTTCCGGCGGCGCTTTTTTCTCTCTGCCTGGGTCCGGCTCAGTCAAGGCCCATTATCGCGATGCTGCAGACGTTCTGATTGGGAACGCCACCCAGGTTGTGGGTCAGCGCAATGTGGGGGTCCTTGACCAGGCGCTCCTCTGGCCACCTTCTCAGCAACTGGCTGTACATCTCGTAGATCATCCTGAGACCGGACGCCCCTATCGGGTGCCCGAAGCACTTGAGCCCTCCGTCGGTCTGGCACGGCAGCTGCCCGTCAAGGTCAAAGAAGCCGTCCAGGATATCGTCGGTGGCCTTCCCCGGCGCTGATATTCCGAGATCCTCCATGGTTGCCAGCTCGGTGATCGAGAAGCAGTCGTGGACCTCCATCATGCTTATCTCCTCGCGGGGGTTGGTGATGCCCGCCTCCTCGTAGGCCTTCTTCGAGGCCATCTTGGTGGTGAGCATGCCCGCGCCGTCCCAGTCGGTGTACATCTGCTCCTCGCCGGAGCTGACCGATATCTGGAGCGCCTTGACCTTCACCAGGTCCTCGTTCGGCTTTATCTTCCTGGCTATCTCCGGGGTGGTGACAATCGCCGCCGCCGACCCGTCGCTAACGCCGCAGCAGTCAAACAGCCCGAGCGGGTAGGCGATAATGGGAGAGCCCATTATCTGCTCGATGGTCACCGCCTTCCTGAGGTGCGCCCTGGGGTTCATCAAACCGTTCTGATGGCTCTTCCAGGACACGTGGGCCATTGCCTCCTTGATCCGCTCCATCGAAACCCCGTGCTCGGCCGAGTACGCTGACGCGATCTGGGCGAACATCCCGGGCGCGGTAGCGTTGGGCATGACCATGGTGGCCATCTGGCCGAACGCGGGCGAGTCGGGAAGGCCGCCGTATCCGGTGTCCTTCAGCTTCTCCACCCCCAGTGCCAGAGCAATATCGTAGGCACCGCTGGCCACCCCGTACGCCGCCCCCCGGAACGCTTCCGTGCCCGACGCGCAGAAGTTCTCGGTCCTGGTGATTGGGATGAGCGGCAGGTGCAACGTAAGGCCGAGGAAGTTCCCACCCTTGCCGATATTCACCTCGTCGATGTGGCTGCCCAGCCAGGCGGCCTGAACGTCCTTCTTCTCTATCTTGGCGTCCTTCAAGCATTCGTTAAACGATTCGATCGCCAGGTCCTCGGAGTTGGCCTCCCACTGTTCGCCGAACTTGGTGCAGCCCATCCCGAGTATGACGACCTTGTCCCTGATACCTTCCGCCATCTATTCCACCCCCCCAGCAACCGGAACCGCTTTCCAGAAGTAGTTGGTTATGTCTCTTTCCTTGTCGTAGAACTTTATCCTGAAGCTGAAATCAACCGGCTTTCCTACCGCGAGGTCATCCAGCACGCAGTCGGTGTAGTCGAACACGAACCGCCCGCCACCGTTGATGTCAACCGTCCCGTACAACGCCGGCGGGTTGATGGACGCCGCCAGCATGTCGGAGGTGTAGGTGAATATCTTGCCCCCCATTCCAGAGAGGTAGACCAGTTCCATCTCATCAAGCGCCCCGCAGTCGGGCCTCACGCATACCCTCTGGGCCGGGAACTGCTGGGTGCCGCACTTCTTGCACCTCGACCCCTGCATCCCAAGGATCATCTTGTCCTTGCGCCAGACCAGCGACCAGCGGGTCCAGTGGTCCTCCTCGCCCCGAAGCCCGGTCTCTAGCGGTATCATGCGGCGCCAGGCCAGGTACTTGGTGTAGCTGTCCAGCTCCGCCTTCCTGGCGAGATAACCGTTGATCCCGATCCGGGGAGCAAGGTTCTTGATGTTCTCGGTGACCTCGAAGTACAGGGCGTCACACCCGCTGCCGTAGCTTATGACCAGCAGCTTGTCGCCGGCCTTCGACTCCTGGAGCGCCTTGGACAGCATTACCAGGGACTGTGCCACCCCGGTGTCGCCCACTATCGCCTGCAGGTTGTCAATCACCTTGTCGGGCTCGAACCCCATCTTCTTGTTGAGGTTCTTGCGTGCTCTGCCGTAGTAGCACGGGTAGATGACCTTGTCGAAATCACTCGCCTTCACCCCGCACTTCTCACAGAGACCGGCCACCGCCTCGGGGATGAACTTGCCGAACCCCATGTCCCGTATCCAGCGGTCCTCCCACTGCCTGTCAAACTTGGTCTCCGCGCCTCGGAAGTGGTCCACGAAGTCGTGGCCGGTGGAGTAGGCGCCCTTGAACTCGGCGATAACATCCTGGTCGCCGACCAGGAACGCCGCCCCTCCGTCACCGAACATCAGTTCCTGCGCGCTGCCCATCTTGCCCAGCCGGGAATCGGACGCCGCGACCACGACGTCGTTCGCGTTGCCCGCGCCCACCGCGTCGATCGCGGCCAGAAGCGCGGTGGTCCCCGCCTTGAGGCCCCCGGCAAAATCGGCGGTCCGTATCGTCTCCTCGGTCCCCAGAGCGCCCGCCACCAGGTTGGCGTTCAGCCGCTCCTTGTACGGCGCGGTGGTGGAGGCGAAATAGACGCCCCCCAGCTCGCTCAGGTCGAAGCCATCCACGCAGTCGACGGCCGCCGCGACCGCCATCGTGAGTGAGTCCTCGTCGAAGTTAGCGACGGCTTTCTCGCCCTGGGCGTTCAGCATGTTTGCCGGGTTTATCCAGCCCATCGACCCGAAGATGACCATCCTGTTCATCCGATAATGGGGTATATACCCTCCGTATGAACGGATCCCAACCATAAAATCACTCCCTTTCCTGACTCGGTTGGCCCTACGCCACTACGCTATCTCACTTTCCAGGGCGGTGCTCGCGCACCGTCCGAAAATGCCTCATATATTTTTTACCACCGCCTACTCGAAGTCAATAACGTCGATGTACGGGTACTTCTTCTTGAGGATGCCGCGCAACTGCCTCTGGACCTCCTTGCCCCTCACCCGCTCGACCTCGGAGACCGCCAGTCCGTCCTCGTTGGTGGACGACTTCCAGGAAGAGACGTAACCGGGAACCGATATGTATCCTACCCCACCCTCACCGCAGCATGATGTTTCAACGTGCGCGCCCTTGAGAACGTAGAGCACCTTCCTGCCGTTGAAATCGAGGAGTTCCTCCTCGAGCACCTTGTAGTAGCCGCCGATGCTCCTTATCTCCTCGTCTAGCCGCTGGTGGACGTGCCTCATCTCTCACTTCCCTGACCTGATGGCCCTCGTCGCGAGCGCAATTATATCACTCAAGTGAAAGCGGAGCGGATTAACTGTTGACCGGGAAGCACGGACGTGATCTCCGGGTTGGCGGTGATAGCCGCTTTCTCCGCGCTCATCTTCGCCTGCGTTTGGAGCCTGGCACCATTGTTGCGTTTTGCACGTCTGGTGCCTGGCACCATTGTTGCGCTTTGCACGCCTGGTGCCTGGCACCAGTGCGTCATTTTGGGTGGCGGTTTAATACCAGCCGTGTTTCTTGGCTGTGTCGATCATCATCTTGACGTTCTCGGGCTTGGCGTTGGAGGGAACCTCGCACCCCGACGAGAGGATAAAGCGCCCCTTCTTGCCCACTTCCCGGATGAGCTTCAGGCAGTACTCCTCCACCTCCGCGGGACCGGCCAGGGCCAGCATGTCCGCGGACACGTCCCCCATGATGTTGAAGCGGTCCCCCAGCACCTCACGGGCCCTGAATATGTCGGTGGTGCTGTCGAACTGGAAGTAGGTGTTCTCGGGCAGGTCTGTCATTATCTCGAGGTTCAAATCCCAGTTCCCGTCGCAGTGCATGCCGAAGACCATCCCGTGGGAGTCGAGGTAATCGGCGATGTACTTTATTCCCGGGTACGCGTACAACTCGAACTGCTTGGGGGAGATGAAGTCGTTGGATGTCCTGTGGAGCAGCAGCAGGAACCTCCTGTTCCTGGTGCCCACGCAGATGAGGCGGGCTACGAATGCCATGCTCTCCGCAAGCTTCAGGGTGGCGTCCCTTATCTCGTCGCCCCGCTTGTGCAGGTCGATGGCGAACCCTGTAAGGCCTCGCGCCATGCTGAACGTGTCGAACGGGGCCTCCAGACTGAAGCTGATGAACATGGGAATATGCTTGAGCCTCCATCGCTCCATCTCGATTGCCCAGTTCACCCCAAGGTTCAGGACGTGAGGAATGAAGCTGCCCAGCCAGAACCTCCAGTCGGGCTCGCGGTTGTCGAAGCGGGACACCAGTTCCACCGCGAACCGGGCCAGCGGGTACGCCTTTCCCGGGAAGTTGAAGCCCATGATCTTCGCGTAATCGTCCGCCTCCATCAGCGTCTCCGCCTCCGGGGCCTGCAGTATCTGGGACTCGTCGCTGTCACCTGAGGGCACCTCCGGCTTCATGCCCACGCCGGCCCCCCAGGTGATGTCGTAATCAGGGGCATCCAGGGTGAACGGAAGCGGGTATATGGCGTCCCAGGGCCCGACCTGCCAGAAGCAGGTGTCGTAGGCGGCACGGTAACTGTTCATGCTGGTGAGGAAGTCGCGGAACGGCACACCAGCGTAGCTTGCGGCAAAGTAGTAGATGAGCGGGACGCAGGGAACCCTGTCCGGCAGTTCCCCCCGAAGCACAGTACGAAGCCTTTTCTCGGGCGTCATCACCGTAGCCATGGAACCTCATCTCTCACGTGTGCAAAGGCATCCTGCCTATAGATTTTATAGTTACCGAGAACATGGAAATCTATTCCACGAACACCAGTTCCGGTTTCACGCTCCGGGGGACTATAGGCTCCCCGGTGAACCGTGAGAGTACGTTGAGGCTCCCCACGTAATCCGCGTCGTGAGAGAACCCACAACCCAGACAGCGGAATGCCTCACCCTCCCGGTTCAACTCGTCCAGATGCCCGCAGAGTGGACATTCCCTGGACGTGTTCGCTGGTGAAACACGGTGACACTGGACGCCAGCTACTTCACAGCGTTCCTCTATCCTCTTCAGCACAAGAGCATAGTACCAGTAGTTGAACTTGTTGTTGACCTTGCGGTTCCAGACC
>JAHIMR010000015.1 GCA_018896525.1 Actinomycetota bacterium | reverse complement strand
CTCTCATCAAGAACCATGGTGGGCTTGCGGAGGCGTGGGGGCCTGGGGGGATCGGGTACCCTCTTGTTCCCGGGGTTGTGCTTCCCCAGCCTGCAGATCTTGTCGAGCCTCTTCTTCCATCTTCTCTCCCAGGAGTGCTGTATGGATAGGGCCTGCCTCCTGGCGCACTGCTTGTAACGATAGGAGAGTGGTGTGGAGAACCGCCTGAGGAACTCCTCGGTGAGTTCCTCTCCCTTCTGGAGCCTGCCCAGGAAGTAGTTGGTCACCCTCCTGTACTCTTTGGCGGTGGCATCAATCACGTCAAGCTTCCCGGTGTTTGAGAAGCGCAAGGTGAACGGAACGCTTCGCTTGATTGTCTTAACCATTGTTGTCCTTGAGCTGGGCCACTATCTTCTCCGTCTTTCTCTTTGATCTTCCAGGCCCGTAGAGACGGGCGCCCAGCGAGGTTATTATTGCGATGAAGTCCTCCATCAGGTCGTCAGTGTCGTTCCCCGCTTCGTTCACCACTTCGATAGTTTTCCCCTGCTCGTCTGCCGGCATCTTCAGGTAGTTGAAGTGAGAACCTGGTCAAGCGGTCCTTGTGCTCCACTACAAGACGATTGTAGCTCTTGTCAGTGACAAGCTTTTCAAGCTTCCTCCGGTTGTCGTTTATTCCGCTGCCTACTTCCTCAGGCGACCTTCGATATCCGGTAGCCCCTGGCAATGGAGTACTCCTCCAATCTCTTGGCCTGGCGGTCCAGATTGTCTTTGTTCTCGCTTGAGGATACACGGGTGTATATTGCGACCTTGTCGGGGAGTTCGGCTGCCGTCTCTTGGGGCACAATAATGGTGCCGCTCGGTAACTGATATGCCCCTGGGATCTCTCCCCGCTTGTACATGTTCCAGGCCGTCCGGTATCCAATCCCCAGTTTCCTCGCGTAAACAGGCAGCTTCATGCGTACATAATACTATATCTTGCTATATACTTCTATATTACCAACGAAGTTAATTGATACCCGTGATCTGGCAAAGCTGGGCACTAGGATAAGACCTGGCCGATTTTCAACTTGACAAGCTCGATGGCGGCCATGGCCAGTTCTCGCGCGCCGCGGCATTCATCCGGATCGTCGAAGAACTCAGCCGGGACGTCTCCGGCCAGCCCGTTGGGATAGCGGGTTGGGATATAGTATCTATCCAGTGTCTTCGCTTTCGACGCTTTCTCGAACTCCTTGTCGTATGAGATCGCCAGTTTCATCAGGTCATTCACCGAATGGGTGAAGAGTTCTTCCTCTCCCTGGTGATACAGATAGGCTTTCAAGGCCTTCTCCGTAGCTTGTTGGAAGAGGAAGAGGGCGAGGTAAAACCTGCCCCTTCGCTCCAACTCACGGGCGTCTTCCACTTCGGCCAGGCTTTGTAGCAGCCAGCTTCTGGCTTCCGCAGCCCTATCCCTTCTCATAAACCACCTTTCCCGTCTTCAGGGCGTGACGTATGAAGCTGCTCTGTGGAGTCTTATGTTCGAGCTCCTCTTCCGTGAAAGGGAAGATGTCAGCGGGAACCTCCAGGTCCGTCTTTTCGTATATCTCCCTGAACCATTCCTTTCCAGACTTGCTGTCCGGCATGACCACCAGAAGATCCAGGTCACTCCAGCTCCCCACCCTGCTGTCGGCGAGAGAGCCGAACAGGATGATCTTTTTCGCCCCCATAAGGGACAGTTGTTCTGTTAGCACCTTTAGCGCGGATGTGAGCTTTTTCTCTCTGCTTTTTCTCTTTGCGCTCATTCTTTGCAGCGTAGAAGCAGCGTCCATGTTAACCTCGTAATCCTGGTCTCTTTGCTTCATTCTACATCATCACTTCAAGTACTGTTTCTTTCCTGTGGCACCGGAGTCCATGGCCAGGGTGAGGGTTCAATCTGGGGGGTGGGGAAGTGACCGCATATACCAGCAGGTTGGTTGTTGACAGGAAACATCAATGAAGCATCAACCGGGATGTTGCAAGCGTCGAAGTCCCCGCCCGGCTAGTTGTTGATGTCCCTGGCGAAGGCAAAATGAATGCCCTCTTCCTTTAACACCTTGACCATTTCCCCGACCACGGCGGGGGTATTGGGACGGTGGAAGTGGCATATCCCTATCGCGTACCCGTTCCTGGTTGCCAGGTCGGCCAGTTTGCGCATCGCCGATCTTATGTACTCCGGGTCATTCTGGTGGTCAATGAAGACCTCGTTTCGCTTATGGCCCAGCCCCAGGGACACCGCTGCCTGGGCGACCTTGGAGTTGCTAGCGCTGTTGCTGTCAACCACGTATAAACCTTTGGAGTTGGCCCACTCGCACTCGTACGTCATCAGTTGCAGGTCCGCGCAGCCCTGTCCGCCCTGATGGTTGTTGATGCCCGATACGTTGGGCACCGTGGCCAGGTCGGCATCCAGCGTCCCGGAGACAGTGCCGCTGTCCATGCCGCAGGACAGCTGCCCATCGGCTGAATAGGTGTTGGGGGGCAGGTTCTCGGTGGGGATATGCATCATTATCAGGTAGCCGGCGCCGTAGAGCTGGTCGGAAAGGCCGGCTGAGAGCACGCAATAAGGCATGACCGCGAAAGACAACGGCGCGTCGATGGCCAGCCACTGGGGCAGATTGGTCGCGTCAAAGCCCACATCGTCAACCACTATCGCAACCGAGGGGGGGTTGGCATCTGACTTCTTCTCAACCGGCCCGGACCGGGCCTGCTCCCCTTTGGTGTCCTCCTCTCGGGTGGATTCAGCGTTGTCACCCGAATACAGCGATCCTTTCAAGAGCCCCCAGGGGCTGAAAAGAATGACGGCCAGGGCGAGCACGGCGATAACAACCAGGGGGATCAGGCGCCTCCTTCGCCTCCTCATCATCTCGCCGCGAATAGCAGCCCGCAAACGCCGGTCCCTTCTGTTGGAAGGTGCGTGCCCGCGACCGGAAGGCGGTTCTCTTCCCTGCCTGATCTGTTCCACCCCCTACGCCATATCAGCGGCAACGCAATGCTGCTTCGCCAGGTATTATTGAAGTCACAATATTGCCGACATTATCCATTTTCCACTACTGACATCGGCAGCACAATAACTGCGGCGAACCCGGCGTTGAAGATGTCCCCGGCGGGGTCTACTTCTCCCCGGAGGTTCAGTCGGTGGAGTACCGAACGGCAACATGTACGCAACACGGCTGAATAACACACAACACTGAATAGCAGCACGCCACGATATACCGCCCTTCCAGTGCTATAATCAAGGTGATGTGGATGGTAGACGGAGGTGCGGAAGTTGATCCTGGACCGGGGTGTGTTGGAAAAAAGACGCCTGAAACTGGAGACTGAGTTAGAGAGGGCGGTCAACGAGCTTAAGGGCATGGGGGCTGAACGCATCATTCTCATCGGCTCTTTGGCGGACGGCACCCTGAGTCCATTGAGCGACATAGACCTGGTAGCCGTCATGCGGGTGGAGGAGCGGTTCCTTGACCGTATCAAAACGGCCTATCAACGTATCAAGCCCTCGGTCGCCATGGATCTGCTCATCTATACGCCGAAGGAGTTCGACGAGATGAGAGAAAAGAGCCCGTTTCTCATCCACGCTTTGAAGAAAGGTAAGCTGTTATATGCGGCCTGACCATGAAAGGGAGTACAAACGCTGGAAAAAGCAGGCCGACCTGGATCTGGATGATGCCGAGTACAGCGCACTGGGAAAACGGTACCACCTGGCATGCTTCCTGTCCCAGCAGGCCGCCGAAAAGGCGGTCAAGGCCTGGTTATACCTGCAGGGGCACCCCTTTGTCTGGGGGCATTCCGTGGCTGAACTGATGGATGATTCTTCCGAAAGCGACGAGGCGTTCAGTACTTTGAAGGAAAAAGGGGCATTCCTGGACCGTTTCTACATTCCCACCCGCTATCCCAACGGCCTGCCCGGAGGCATCCCTTCAGAGTCGTTCAGCAAAAGAGACGCCGACGAAGCTTTGAAGACGGCCAGAGAAATAATCGATTTTGTGTCCCTCAAGGCCTCCAAGAAAAGCACTGATTCATAGATCCGCCGTGGCTCGAGAACGGTGTAGGCGCGTCGTCTCCCGAGTGGTATAATAAGGCTCGGCAGAGAGGTGTCCAGAAGATGTCGGGCTAGCGTTGCCTCAGGCAACGGAACGTACTCGGGGGGAGCTGGTAAAGATGCGGTCAAGGTCATTCCTTATTCTCTCTTTAATGCTGGCGGTGGTCCTGCTGTTGACGTCAGCCTCTTTCGCGCCTCCCGCCAGGGCGGCCGACGACTGGCTGGTGATGGTGTACCTGGACGGGGACAACAACCTGGAGGGGGCGGGCATCACAGACTTCCTGGAGATGTCCTCAGCGGCTGAGGTTTCGCCGTCGGTTAATGTACACATTCTTGTGCAGGTTGACCTATACGATGGTGCCACGTCTGACCCCAACTATGACGGTTGGACCACAACCAAGCGATACAAGATCGAGAACGGGACTCAGCCATTGGCTGCCCAAAATATTTCTGATTTAGGCGAACTGAACATGGGGGACCCGCAGACCCTGGTGGATTTTGTACAATGGGCTCAAGGTCGCCCTGAGTGGGCTGCCAGCAGGAAGATGCTGGTGCTCTGGGACCACGGCAGCGGGTGGAAACGCCAGCGGCCCGAGACCAGGGGGACGAAAGGCGTGTGCTGGGACGACACCAACGGCGGTGCTTACATCAACTCGGCGGAGATGAGAACGGCCCTCGACACGATCACCTCCGGGGGGACCGACAAGATAGACGTCATCGGGTTCGACGCCTGCCTGATGGGAATGGCCGAGGTGGACTACCAGGTTTATCCGTTCTGCGAGGTGAGGGCCTCCTCCGAGGCTTCCGAGCCGAACAACGGCTGGCCGTACGACCTCATAGTCGGGGACCTGGTGGCGAGTCCCACCATGACCGACAACCAGCTCGGCACCGCCATCGTGGACCGCTACTACCAGTCCTACGTCAACGACGAGGTGCTGTCAGCGGTCGACTTCAGCGCGGGGTACGACAACCTGGTGAGCGCGGTGAACTCCCTGGGGAGCTACCTGAGAAGCAATCTCCAGGATGAATATTTCAACATCTGGGGCGCGGCGGCGGGCGCCCAGCGCTTCGACGACTATGACTACATCGACCTGTACGATTTCGCCTCGCGGCTCAAGTCGCTCACCTCCGATACGACCTTGAAGAGCAAGGCCCAGACGGTGATGAACAGGGTGAACGACGTGGTCATCCAGGAAAAGCACGGGGCCGGTTGGCCGGGGGCGCACGGCATCTCGATCTACTTCACGTTCAGTTCCGGTTTCTATCTGAATGCTTACAACGGTAGCTCGGGGAACCTCGCTTTCACCGCCGACACCTGCTGGGACGAGTTCCAGCAGGAATTCTTCCAGGGCAGTGCCAACAACTTCGCGGCCGCTGCCAACGGGGGGCAGGTGGTCGATTTCTCCGAGGAGTGGGGGGGGGACTGGGTGGCGGACAACCTGATCGACAGCGGCTTCTCGGGATGGTCGTCCGACACCACCATCGCGGGGAACTACATCACCGTAAAGCTGGCCGGCGGAACTTCCCGGGAGATAGGTACCATCTACGTGGACCCCGGCCCAAGCAATTCGCCGTCATGGATAGACCCCCCGGGAACCATGGTCAAGGATTTCCACATAGACATATCCAATGACAACTCCAGCTTCCAGACAGTCTACTCCGGCTCGTTTGCCTTGAGCGAGATGAACCAGCTCAAGGCGATCGACATAAGCTCGCAGAAAAAGAGCGCCAAATACGTGAAGATCGTGACCGATTCATGCCATGACCCGAGCTGGGGGTGGGTTGACGTCGCGGAACTGCAGGTGTACGGGAACACCCCCGTAGGGCAGAACGTGGCGATCAACCCGGACACCGGCGTCACGGTGGAGTTCGACCAGGTGACTTACCCCGGGCAAACCAGCAGCAGCGCCAACCCGGACCCGCTGGTAGCGGGGTACCAGGTGGCGGAGGGAACCTGCCGCGACGTCACCACCACCGCGGGCTACCAGGGAAATATAAGGGTAACCCTCTCCTACTCCGACGCAAAATATTCCAGCTCCCAGGAGGATCGCCTGGTGGCGCTCCACAAGGAGACCGGAAACTGGGTCGACCGGACCAAGACCAGGGACCCGTCCGCCAACACAGTGACGGCTGAGGTCACCAGCCTCTCCGAGTTCGTGGTGGCCCTCCCGGGTCTCGGCCCCACAGACACCTACTACTTCGCCGAAGGCACCTGCCGTCCCGGCTTCGACCCCTACATCTGCGTACAGAACCCGGGGGGTACGGCGGCCGAGGTCACCATCACCTACATGAAGGGGGACGGCACCACCGATACCGAAAACGTCACCGT
>JAHIMR010000014.1 GCA_018896525.1 Actinomycetota bacterium | reverse complement strand
CCCGCGACCTCGCCCTTCTCGGTCATGTAGGTCAGGCTCACGCTGGCCTTCCGGTCCCCAGGGTTCGCTACCAGCACCCAGGTCTCGAAGGTGCAGGCGGGGTCCGAGCCGGTCGAGCCCTCGGCCAGGTACCAGGTCCTGAGTTCACCGGACCGGGGGCCGTCCTCCTCACCCTCCAACACCTCGAAGCAGTTCTGGAGCGTTCCCACCCGACTCTCGGGGTTGTCGACGATTACGTTCCACGTGCCGGGTTCCGAGTCCTTGATGTCCATGAGGGTGGTAATCATCTGCGGGCTATCCACTGTGGTGGATGTCCCGTCGATGTTGCTCTCGCCGGCGCGGTTCAGCTTTACCGTCGCCCCCGGCTGGAACCCCTCGCCGCAGACCGTCATCTCGACATCCTCTCCCTGCTTTCCCCGGGAGGGGCTGACCGACGAGAGGCCCGGCATCTTGAACCGGATCGAGGAGGCCCTGTTGTCAAAGTCCATCCCGGAGAGCTTGCTCGAGGAAACGGCACGCGCAAGCGTACTTCCAGAGTAGTTCTTTCCGTCGAAAAGCTCGACCGTGCCAGCGCCTTTTATCCTGAGCGACGACGCGTTGTTCTCCCCCACCGGGTTGTCGGAGAGGTCAGGGTCCATCCCCACGAAGAGCTCGCTCTTGCCCCCGAAGTCCTCGTTCTCGAAAAGGATCACCCCGTTGGGGTCGGGAGTCGACGTTTTCCCCCAGACCTTGACCACCCTGAGGTTGCCGTCCACGGTGGCCTTCGAATGGACACCCGGGCAGACGTACTCCGAGTCGGAGGTCTTGATGTCGTACTCGAACGGCGGGGACCAAACGGGTATGTACTCGTGGAAGTGCCCGCCCATCCACAGCCCCGTATGAGAGCCCTCGTAGCTGTCGTAGAGGAAGTCGGTGATGGTATTGTACTCGTCGCCCGAGAAGGTGAACAAGGAATTGCTGTACAGCGGCTGGTGGGAGAACGAGAAGATGTTGTCCGCCGCCTTCCATCGGTAGGCGTTCAGGTGGTTCACGTACCAGTGCCAGGTGCCCCGGCAGTCCGCCGAGTCGTAGAGGTTTGCCACGGGGCCGGCGCCCGCGCCGGTCTGGTTATGCTCCCTCGTGTTGAAGTCGGTGCAGATGAAGTGATACCCGGCGTAGTCGAACGCGTAGTTCTGGAAGTAGCAGTTGTAGCCGTCCTCCCCGTTCCAGATGAGGGTGTCACGGGTGCCGTTGTCCCAGTTGGGAAGCGTGGCCTTGAGCTTGTCGAAGTGAGTCCCGAACACCTCCCTGAAGTACCGGTCGCCGACCGGGGCGGGGCTCTCTTCGGAGGCGGTGCAGGGCCAGATGTCGTGGTTCCCTATGACCGGTGCGTAGGGGACGGTGAGTGTGTCCAGTATCTCCCTTGCCTTGAGCAACTCCGACTTCTCGCCGCTATCGGAGATGTCGCCGGTGACGACCACCAGTTTGATCTTGTTGCCGGACCGGTTTGCGTTTATCCAGTTCACGGCCGACCTCAGGTTCTGCGCCGGGGTACCAACGTCTCCGGCCGGGGCCGCGTCGTTGTAACCGGCGGTACCGTAGTCGTCCACGCCCTTACCGATATGGAGGTCGGTCAGCTGCACGAAGGAGAACTCCCAGCTCGTGTCGGCAAGCCCGTCGTTGGCCGTATACTCCTGGGTGGCCCCGAGTTGGAGCCGGCCGGAGGCATGCGGGGTCGCGCCCAGCAGGATCAGCACCGCCGCCGCGGCCGCAGTCAAGACAATTTGGGCTCTTCTTTTCATGGTGCCTCCCAAGACACTTCCGACTCTCGGGTCAGGTAATCCGGGATTTCCCAGCCACCAACACCATGATTATACCCCCTTCAAGCCGATTTCCGCCTCGCATTCTCGCTTGCCCTCCTTTTTCTGGAAGTCTTCGTTCAGCCGGTATCCCTCTTATGCCGCCTCCAATGCCGACATTCTATTGGACCGTCCCTAACGCTTCTTTACACGCGTTAACCTTGTCGAGTATGACATCCGCGCCTTTCGTCCATACGAAAGGCCGGGGATTCTCGTTGTGCTTGTCGATGTACTGCCCGATCGCGTCCTCGAGTTCAGCGACGCTTCTGAAAACTCCGCGCTTTATCCTCTTGCTTGTGATCTGGCTGAAGAATCCCTCCACCGCGTTCAACCAGGAGGACGACGTCGGGGTGAAGTGCATGTGGAAGCGCGGGTGTTTGGACAACCACTCGTTGACCTTTGCCGTCTTGTGCGTGCCGTAGTTGTCGACGATCAGGTGGACGTCGAGATCCCTGGGCGTAAGCTTGTCTATCTTGCGCAGGAAGCGCAGGAACTCCTCGGCGCGGTGCCTGGGCATGCAGTCGCCTATCACATTGCCCTCCAGCACGTTGAGAGCGGCGAACAGGGTGGTGGTGCCGTTCCTCTTGTAGTCGTGGGTCATGGTGCCGGCCTTGCCGGGCTTCATGGGAAGACCGGGCTGTGTCCTGTCCAGGGCCTGTATCTGGCTCTTCTCGTCCACGGAGAGAACCAGCGCCTTTTCCGGTGGGTTCATGTACAGGCCGACAATGTCCTGCAGTTTCTCGGCGAAGCGCGGGTCGTTGCTGATCTTGAACGTGCTTTGAAGGTGGGGCTTCAGGTTGTACTTCTTCCATACCCTGTGCACGGTCATCCGTGAGACGCCCTTCGCCTCGGCCATCGTGCGCACGCTCCAGTGGGTGGCGTTAGGAGGTATCTCCGAGAGGGTGGCCTCAACTATCTCCAACTCCTTGTCGGACGAGAGGGCGGGCTTCCTGCCCGGTCTGGGGGCGTCCTTCTTGAGCGAGTCCACACCTCCTTCGTCAAACCGCTCCAGCCAGAGGTAGACCGTGGGCCTCGAAGTATCGAGCCTCTCGGCCACCTGCCTCTTGTTTACCCCTTCATCGGCGAGCAGCACGATCTTTGACCTGAGCGCGACCTTCTGGGGTGTGTTCCTGCCGTGCGCTAGACGCACCAACTCCTGCTTTTCTTCCTCCGTTAACGCTCTTTGTGTTTTCATGATGAAAGCATAGCACGATCTCATCCTAATGTAATGTTATATATGGGACGGTCCACTAGTGAATAAGCAACAATATGGAGTTCCGATTAGCCTATTGAACTCCTTGGTAAGCATTCGAATTATACTCATCAGGTGGTTTTCGAAACCACCTTTGTCTCTCGTATGATGCTGGTATGAAGGCATCCCGGACACCATCTTCGTTGGACGGTATAATCATAGAAGACTGTTCCCTGAGGACAAGGGTGTGCGGTTCGAGCCAATAATGAACATGGAGGATGATGAAGCTTATCCGGATGATATCTACTTGCAGGAGGACCACTTCGATTGGTAATCGGGGACGCGGTGGCCGTCGGAATCATCTGCGGGGGAGAGGACGTTGCAGTGAAGGTACCAGAAGAACTTGGGGTTGATCTGGAGAGACTTCGAGAATAGGGTTTCGAGCTCAGCGGATCACCGTAGAGTGTCAACGTGCCAGGGAGGGACATTATGACGACTTTCTACTCAGAGGAACTAGAGTGCTATGTTTGCGGAAAGACAAGTACGCAAACGAGCGTGGGCAGTACCAACGCTTTCGGGTCGCCAGACCTGGACGGTAGACCGCCGGAGATGCAGCGCTCTACCATGGGTGCCTGGGTCCAGCGTTGCCCATCTTGTGGCTACTGTTCAGCTGACATCTCTGAGGGGAAGCCCGGTACGAGAGAGCTTATTGAGAGCGATTCCTATAAGAACCAGTTAGGGGATCCTGGCTATCCTAAACTGGCAAACATGTTTCTGTGCTTTTCCATTCTGGAGGAAGGGGCAGGCAACATCGTTTCCGTGGTACAACTTCAAATCAATGCATCCTGGGCATGCGATGATGCTGGGACAGGATCTTCCGCTAGAGAATGTCGACTGAAATCGGCAGCGTCCCTGGAGAAGGTGAGAGACTCCGGCATGAAGATGCACCCAGAGGAGCCGGGGGTGGATGAGGCAATACTCGTTGATCTTCTCAGGCGTGCCGGCCAGCATGAGAAAGCCCGCTCAAGATGCAGGGAGGCTTTGGAGCAGGGCTACACCGATACTGTGGGTGGGGTACTGGAATTTGAAAATGAACTGATATCGCAGCAGGATGTCGCTCCGCACACGATCGCCGAGGCACTGGAGAAGGGTGTCTGAAACAGTAGCGGTATTTGGCATTCGGCGTATGGTGACGGGCACAAAGCGGGAGGGTTTGGGTGTTGTCATTCGCCATTGCAAGCATTCTGTTGCGTGCTCCCTTCTGCTAGCGAGCGCCTTTATGCGCTTTTATCACTAATAAATGCGCACGATAAGGGGCGTTATCGTGCACTATACTGGCGTGGCATTGATTGACAAGATTGATTATCGTGAGCAAGTGCTGGCAATTCAGTCAAGCAGGTAAAAAGGGTGGTGCAGCGGTCTTGAAAACCGCCCCGCCTTCACCGGCCTAAGGGGGTTCGAATCCCTCCTTTGCGCCAACCACAAATGGCTTGCCCATGCGCTATTCCGCAGACTGAACGTGGTTGTTAAGGCCGGTTCAGAATAGCGACTGCGACGGTCTTGCAAACGCGATGCAAACAAGAATGGGAATCCCTAATGGAAACGAGAGCGACTGCGTATAAACTTGAGACGATTCTATGGAATTAGGCTACGGCGTTTCGCCATGGCTTGATCTTCAGAAGGGTCTTGGCAAGGGCCTCTTCAGCTACCTCGGTGTCGTATGCAACCTGTGCCCGCAACCAGTATCCGTTTGAGAGACCGAAGAAACGACACAGGCGCAGGTCCGTATCAGCAGTAATAGAGCGCTTTCCGGCTACTATCTCACTGATCCGCTGGGCGGGCACATCTATTTCCTTGGCCAGTCGGTACTGCGAGAGTCCCATCGGCTTCAGAAACTCCTCGAGCAGCAACTCGCCCGGAGTCACCGGCTTCAGCTTCGTCATGACCTCACTTCCCCTCAATGGTAATCGACTATCTCAACATCTTCGGCGCCCGCTGTCGTCCAGCGGAAGCATACGCGGTATTGATCATTCACACGTATGCTGTGCTGCCCCTCACGGTCGCCACTGAGCGCCTCCAGCCGATTCCCCGGCGGGACACGGAGGTCTTGGAGCGTAGCCGCAACCTGAAGTTGCCGCAACTTCCGGCGAGCTACGGCCTCTATGTTCACGAACCTCTTGACTCTTCGACCGCTCCCAAGTGCCACCGTGTCGGCGCTCTTGAAAGAAACGATCATATGAAAAGCATAACGCGGCACGTGAATAACGTCAAGCGTGACTATTGGAGAATACTGATCATAAATGGAGGAACGGCAACTCCAGGATCAAGTCAGCCCCCTGAGAGGACAATACATGAAAACCACAGAGTAATGCAGTTATGCAAACGCGTTGCAAAGAGGCGGGACAATATCATATGGATCGGATAGAAAGACGGGACAGCAAGGGATAACACCGGTCGGACTGGACAACACGAGCTCCTTAGAACTTGAAAACCGTTGAGCATCATAGCAAGGGTGTTCACTCGAAAGCGCACGATAAGGGAGCTTATCGAGCTCTGGCCTTGAGTTCAGAACCTGATGCAAGCTCTTGAATTTCTTCTAATCAGACGAGTTATCCCTGATTACGGGCGTAGGTACGATACCCGACGCAGGGCTGTTGGCGTTTCGCGTTACTGGGCGATCTCGTGGGATGGTCCCGCCCGCTCAGAACGGGAGGTCGGTGGCCTGGAGGGCGCGGAGCTCGTCGAACATAGCCCGGCATGCGTTTTCGTCGGTTGGTGAGCAGGGGTCTTCAATAAGGGCCTGCAGGGCGAGGTCGGGGTCGCCGGTAAGCGCGGACTCGACGATGAGGTCCTGGAGGGCGACCTGGGTGGCGATGTAGCCTGCGATGGGATCGACTACTGGCGGCATGGTTTCGGGGTGGATTCCGTCGCCGTCAACCGTAGCGCCGACCTCGACGATGGCGCCGTCGGCGACGTTGGGAAGGTAGCCGCGGTTCGGTACGTTGACGGCCATCAGGCGAGCCGGTGTACCGGTCCATATTGCGGCGATTACGGGGATAACCTCTTCGATGCTGTGGCCGACGAGGTGAAACGGTATGGGGACGTGAGTGGCGATAGCCCAGTTGGCGAGGCGTTCGACGTAGCGATCCAGGTGGTCGAAGAACTCCACGGGAGCGATGTGGTCGACGGCGACGTCGAGGGCGAAGGGCAGATACTCCCCGATATGGCTGTCTACCGAGCACGGCACGATGCCATACTCGCGGACCATGTGGACGACCAGGGGCGAGTACAGCTGGTCCGCCAAGGCCGTGAGGAGCACGAACCTGGAGAGCTTCTTCACCAGCACGCTGGTAGGGCCGGGGTAGTCGAAGATGTGACTGGCGAAGAGGTCGCGGATGCGGGGCAGGAGGTCCTCGCCGGTGTGGCGGTCGCGGAACTCGGTGAAGAACGTGAAGTGGTTGATCCCGGATGCCTTCGCCTCGAAATCGCGGAACCGCTTGCGCAACAACAGGGCGAGCCGGTACACGCCGATGGGCATCTCATGGCACATACCGACGTTACGGACCTTCGTGGCTCGGTTTATGGCCAGGGTGACGCGGCTCATCGGATTCGACAGGTTGACGAGGAACGCGTCGGGACTGTACTTCTCAATGTTGGCGCAGATGCCCAGCGTGGTCTTGATGCTGCGCAGCGAGTGGAACACCGCACCCGGCCCCCCGTTCTCGCCGTTGATCTGGCTGGCCCCGTGCCTGTTGGAGATCTCGAAGTCCTGATGCCAGTAACGGAACCGGCCGATCTCGGCGCTGCTGAGCACGAAGTCCGCGCCGTCCAGCGCCGCAGCAGGGTCGGCGGTGCGGTCCAGCACCACGGGGGCGCCGTGGGCGGCGTTGAGCTTCGCCGCGAAAACGTAGGCGCGCTGGAGGCGCTTCTCGTTGATGTCGTGGAGCACCAAGTGGCTCCCCGTCAACTCGGGAGTGTTCACCACGTCGTTGACCATCGATGGGCCGAACGACATCCCACCCGCGCCCACCATCGTGATTTTCGGCCCCTGTCCCATCACACCCCCATGCGGTCGGGTAATTCTAGAGAGACTGTTTACTTTACCTTACATCTCTCATATTCCCTCCACAACATCGGTATTCTACTATGATTTGCGCCTTTCTCATACCCGTAGTTCCGATTCCAACGGTCATCATTCTTACCTTTCCGGGTTATTCCGCATATGCCCCCAATCTACCAGTTAGAAACTGTGTCCGTATACCCATGGTCTCAGATGATTCTGATACAAAGATGCATACAAAAATAAGTATTATCGCACCCGGATTATGCTCGATAAGGGGCCTTATCGTGCGCTTGTGACCGTCGGATGATCTACAGTAAAAAGTGGGTTTGACGACCCTGTCAAACCTCAAACCCTGGGTAAGATGAAGGGGATGCAGGTGCACTTGCCTCGTTACCTGGTATATAGCTTGTACTGCTTAATCCCCGTCTTCGCGGGAGGGTCATCAACCAGTTTAAGTCACCTTTCCCCACTCGCGGAGCTTGTTGACGGTGAACGGCTCCTTCAGCTCGACGGCACCGTCATCACTGAAGCGGAAATCGCACAGCTCAAAATCGCCGGCCAGTGTCTTGGTTCGAGTAAGGCCCTGTCCTCTGGCCGGATACAGGATGTTATCCAACATGCAGAGATAGTTGGTGAATTCAAGGATGCCGTAGTGATTGCAGAGCTTCAGGTTGCCGCACTCGATGTTGTTGACACCGTAGATATAAGGTTCCGGCACATCGCCGACAAAGAAGGATACCCAGTTGTAGGGGTACTCGCGCTTCTGCGTCATCTTCGCGTACCCCTCTTGTTCTCGGCGCTTCTTCTCGACATTGCCCTTCTCGTACTTCTGGTCGGGAGGTAAGGGGTTTTCCCGGTAATACTTCTCGATCGCGTCGTAGTTTATCCGCCCTGCGTCGTCGATGGATTTGCGGTGCTCCTTCATGGACAGGCAAAACGCCATTGATGTCGACGCATGGATCAACAGGTCAGTCATATGTGCGTTCTTGTCGCCACCGATGAAGGGCAGCTCGCCAATCATCCCGTCATATCTCTTTACCATGTCACCGGCAATGGCTTTAGCCTCTTCCCGTCCGTACTCGGGGGTCATAATCTCCTCGAGCTCCTCCGAGAAGCTACTCGCCTGTTGGAGCAGCGCGTCCTTCTGCTCTAGGTAGTAATCGCTTTCTCTCCTATCTTGCTCTCCGGTGGAGTTGTCTTTCGTCCCACACGATGCGAGCGAGCCAAGGCCGGCCGTGAGGAGAATACCGCCGGTCCATTTACCGCACTTGCCCAGGAATATACGCCGACTGACTTCTCTTCCAGAGGAAACGCGTGCTACCCTCTCGGCCTTGAGGTCGTTTGGCGTGGACATCAACGCGTCGAACTTATCCATCATCAGATACCTCCCGTTGATTGAACCTGTTTCCCAATTCGAGGCCTGCGCCGGGAACTCCCTGATCCTATTGGTACATCCGGGGGAAGCGAGAAGATGGTGACCACTACCCGGCTCCAAGGACCGTGAGAACCCTGTGTTCATTAGCAATTCGGCAAATCTCCAGTGCGGAGTCACTGGAGGGAGTCAAAACGGTTATCCCCACGGTATCAACTGAACTTAATTTCCCTCTAATCTTCCCCCCTTTTATTTTGAAACGGTGAAGCTGTCGAGCACCCTGCCGTCGGGGGTCTTTGTCTGGACCTTAAGCGTGTTACCGGTTCTACCGGGCACCTCGACCACCGCGTAGCAGAACTCCCTGGCGAGAGAGGCAATCCATGGAGCCGGCACGGGGTCGCCCAGTGGGACGCCTCCGCCACCTGTGATCATGTAGATGGTGCCACCGGGGCTCTCGTACTGGCTGGGCGAGGAGGCCACGACCTGGCCGCCCTTCATGGGGAACGACCTCTCGTAGTAGTGCACGTGCGAAGGTATCACCAGGTCAACCCCGAAGCGGTCGAAGATGGGAACCCAGCTGGCTATTATATCCGGCTGGTCGGGGAGGTTTCCGGACGAGTAAGGCGACCGGTGCGTGTACACCACCGTCCAGCGACTGCCGCGCTCCTTTGCCCTTTCCAGGTCACTTGTAAGCCACTTCACCTGCTCATCGAGCAGGGGTCCCTCCGCGTAGTTCATGAGGCCGGTATCGAGGCAGATGAAATGCGCATCCGATATATCGTACGAATACCACCTCTCGTTACCTGGGAGGACGAACCGGTCGAAAAAGCCTCTGGCGTAGCTCTCGTGGTTCCCCAGGCACGGCATGATAACCGACGAGTCCATCAGGGGCTTCGCCGCGTCGAGCCAGGCGGGCCATAGCTGGTCCTCGAAGCCGAGGAACACAAGGTCGCCGTTGATTATGGTGAACAGGGGCTTGGCCGTGCTCGCTGCGGTCGCGACCTTGCCCCACTCGGTCACGTCCGAAGTCTTCGGCGAGGCGGACCTGGTGTCCCCCGTAACACAGAAGGTAAAACCATCGCCCACGGCCGGTGAGGTGCGGAAACTGAGTACATCGCTCCAGCCGTACCCGTCGCTGCCGCACCGGTAGAAGTACTGCGTGTCCGGTCTGGTCGTCGATAGCGTCGCCTGGTGTCCCTCGACGTCGCTATATTGGTACAAGAAAGAGGGTCCCTTGGCCGTCTGGCTAAGGTTATCCGATGCGGTCCCGTACTTCACGTTTGCCCCGTAGCCCTTGAGCCACTTGCCCGTCTCCCATTCCACGATGACGCCCTTCACCGGGTCTTCCCGCCAGGAGACATGGGCGTGCTCCGGCGTTCTTCCGTCCTCGGGCACGGTGTCGTGAATCTTGTCCTTATCGATCTGGTAGGCCGCGTCGTAGTGCCCCGCCGACTGCTCGGTGAACGAGATTCCTTTCTCGCGGTCGGTGTTTATCTCGACCGCCAGGTCGGGAGCATTCCCCGTTTGCGCGAACTGGGTGATGACCTCATTCATCTTCGAGGTCATAGCCATGTCGGATTCAATCCACGCGTTGGCGCCCTGGAGGCATTCGAGCATCTCCTTTGCATAAGCCTTGTAATCCTCCACCCCGTCGAGAGCCAGTATCTTTTCGTACTCCGCCTTCGCGCTATCCAACAAAGACAGGACGCTCTTCACTTCGGACTCGAACTTGGGATACAGGGTGTTGTCACCCGGCTGCTGCTGACCAACCACGGCAGAGTACGACTCGCTCACGTGGTACTCCGCGGTCTCGACGTCGTCGTGTGCGGCCTCCATCTTCACAATGAGGTCGTCCCCCGCTTTCTTGTACCGGACCGCCAGATCGACGTCACCCTGGCCGCACCCACTGAGGGCCGCGACCGAGACCGCCAGGATAAGGATCACCAGAATTGTGACGGTCTTTTTCAACTGACCGACCTCCCTGTGAAATGGCCTTCTCTCCATAGACCAGAAGTGTACCGGAGATGGCGGCAATTGTCCTCACAACTCGAGCGAGCGGCGGTTCGATGTCGACTCTCGTAGAAACGCTGGAGCTGCTTAATAGTACGCGTGTCAGGAGATGCGCAGGAAAACGATAATAGGCGTTACCGCGCTCATTGGCTTATATCTGTGTTGTGTGAGATTCAGAATTCAGAAGTGCCGATGCAGACCGAATCATTATGTAGTCATCTGACCAGAATAGTGGTCATATGAAGTAATGCCCCATATGTAGGCATGATCCGTTCTCTACTGCGATAGCCGGCTGGGAACATAGTAGTTACTTCCAGGACCGAAACGGGACACCATGACCGCAACCGTATTGACATCAACTCTACATAAGTTCATAATACACTTAATGTAAGTATATATTACACTTATAAGAATTGGAGTGCTTGCACTTTGGATGCAGGAGATATTGAAAAATACCTGAAAGCGCTTTCCGATCAGCTGGGCTTGCGGAGCAAGAACGACGTTGCGCTTGTTGTCTGTGGAGGCGCCGCACTAAGCGTTATTGGACTATCAAAGCGAACAACCAGGGACATAGACATCATCGCTTTGATTGTTGACTCTCCGGATAGTGGTCACCATCTTACTAAAGCCGAGTTCGACGATGAGTTCAAGAGCGCTGCCGCAACAGTAGCTGGAGACTTTGAACTGCCGGAGGATTGGATAAACTGCGGGCCGGCTGGCCAGTTGGAAATGGGCCTGCCTGCCGGTTTCCAGGAGCGATTGATTCCGAAAAGCTATGGCGAGAACCTGGTCGTCTACTATTGCTCGAAACTTGATCTCATCCACCTTAAGCTATTCGCGGCAGTGGATGTCAGGGGACGGCACCTGGAAGATCTCCAGAAAATGAAACCAAATCACAGTGAGATGGAACAAGCGGCCAGGTGGTGTCTTACACAGGATGTGTCGGAGCCATTCCGGGCATTACTCAAGGCAATGCTAGAGGAGTTGGGCTATGGGTATATCGGTAGAGAGCTTTCATAAGCGCTTGCTGGAAGAAGTGTTAGACATAATATGGAGTCAGTGGACGGCAGTTGGAGCATATACCAGCGTGTCTCCGTATCAAACAGCCGTGATCGATTCCGAGGCGCTTGTTTGTGCAACCATGTGGTTCGGACGTTACTCGCCGAGGCTCTTCGACGAAGCGATGGATTGGTTGAGCGTCAATGATGCGCTGATCAGCATAGATCGTCTCAAGTCTATAGCAGGGTCTTTTTCTTCAGACACAAGAGCAAGCCTTGGTGCCGTACTTGATTACCTTTGGAAAGTTGAAGGAAGGGCTAAGTTCCGAGGAAAGTCTTCGAGGTTGGCGGTAGATATGCTAAAAACGAAAGAGGCATTGTTCCGGTCGTGGCCAGGGGAAGGAGAGCCGTTTAACGGCAAAGGCGACGACATCTTTCTCAAGTGGGGATTTGAACGCAGCCGTGTAGAGCTCAGGGGCATGTCCTCAAGCCCTTCTCCGGATAAAGCGGTAAACCTGCGGTTTGTCCTCAGGGACCTGTTCGGGATAGGGGTAAGGGCGGAGGTCGCGACTTATCTTGTCCTGGTTGGACGTGGCAACTCATCTCAGATCGCGAAATCCGTGAACCAGAACCAGCGTGCTGTCTACTCTGTCCTGGATGATTTTGCGAGCGGCGGATTTGCTGACAGGCGAGAAGCGGGCAGGGAAACTGTCTTTTCTATAGATACCGAACGTTGGAGCGGTTTTGTTGATCTCGGGGAACAAACAAGGTTTATCCAGTGGACCAACTCGTTCTCGGCTTTGCAGGAGCTTCTCTGTGACAGAGTTGAGAATGAAAGGGCATACGGTAGCCCATACCTTGCATCTTCCCGCTTCAGGGAAATATCGCCCGGGATTATCAGGAAGCTGTCAGACGCAGGCGTCAAGACCTCTCCTCCAGATTCGCGAAGGTACCCTGGCGAAGATTACAGCGAGGCATTTATCGACTATGTTGGCACGACCATCAAAGAACTGGTTGGTAATAACGATTCGAAATAGCACCGCTCGACACGATGTTTGCTACGGCATGAGCCTCGAGCTGATGGCATACGCACGATAATCGAAATTATCGTGCGCTTACATACATAACATGCGCTCTGATCCCTTTCAGGTGTCTTTCCAACGGTTTTCCGCATCATTATGTCGTGGAACCCGGGGTCCGGAGAGACGGGTCGCACCGCCGAGAGTACTAGTGCGCTCTAGGCTGCATGCGTTGGTGACTGGCCGATTCCTGACTGCGCGGCAGAACGGGACGCGGAATAACGCAAAGGGACTTAACAACGCGGATGAAGTCAATGTATTTTCCAGGGGTAAAGCCAAAGCACTTTTACAGCGTGCACGTGAAGCAGCTGCATTTCCAACTGAAATACCTGAAGGTTGGTCAAAGAGCAGTGTTGATCCCATGGAACTGCTGGACGTCTTTGAAGCGGGAACCACTGTTCAAATAGGATGTACCTGTGCCTGCATATAGGTGCAGCGGTCTCACTCGTTTATCATTCGTGTCGTTCAGAAGCCTCTGGTTTTATTCATCAATTGCTTTAGAATTGACTGTATCGCAGGAGTTTAAGAGTTAATCCCACACGACACCCGATTTTTCCCTTGCTGAAGCGGTTTTACCGCCGGGAGGACTGTAAGACCCCACTCTCGTCTACGTGATGGCCAAGAGCGGTTAGGACTTCGGATTGGGTCTTCGTGGGGGTCTCGAGACGGCGTAGCGGCTTCCTGGCTCCCTTGGTGAGGGTCAGCACCGAGTGCAGATGTCGCATGTCATCCATAACGTCCTCCGCCGTACGCTTTACACCGGCT
>JAHIMR010000013.1 GCA_018896525.1 Actinomycetota bacterium | reverse complement strand
CCATCGAGGAGAAGGTTCGCCGCGACATGTAGAATGCACTTGGCGATTACTGGAGACACTGCTCAAGCCCGCGGAGTCGGCAGCCGTTATCCGGCGACACCCCCGAGCCAGTCCAGGGCCCCGGAGGTCAAACGCCAGCCGAGCAGGAAATCGAAGGCATAATCTATCGCCTCGGTCTCGTCGCCGAACCTGATGGCTTCCAGGGGCTCGTCCGGCAGTTCCTTCTTGCCCAGGAAGTAGTCGGGCACATGAGGGTTGCAGTCGAGCGCCTCTTTCAACAACTCACGGGAAGTCCCGGTGTCTCCTTCACGCCGGAATGAGTATAGTGCCCTCGTATAGCTCCAGCAGGCGGTCGGCTCGTCACTGTATGAGTCGAGGAGTTCCCCAAGCTCCTCGTCTCGATCCATCATCAGCAGGCAGGAAGCGAGTGTATAGCGTATTCCCTGGTTGTCACCGGGGTTGAGCCGGAGCATCTCCTGAAGGTGAGAAACGGCTTCCTCGTGCTTGTCCAGTCTCCAGAGGACCATGGCAAGACTGAAGCGGGCGCGCATGTAAGGGCGGGTTTCGAAGATTCCCCAGAAGTGGCCCACGTCTGCTTCGAAGTACTCGGGGCCAAGAGCACGTTCTCCCGCTTCCACCCCTTTTCGGCAGAGAGTCAGGGCTTCCATCAGGGAATCCGCGCTTTCCTCGGCAAGGATTACGTAGGCGTCCGCGCACTCCGGGTAAACCTCAAGTGCCTTCCTGGCCAGCTTTACCTTTTCCCTGCCGGATGCCCGCCAGGCATCGTAGATGATCTCCTGGGCCCTGTCCATGGGAGTCGTGGGCTCTGTGTCGGGGATGACTCCTCCATCCTTGATAATACCGTCCAGGAACGCCTGGGCTTCCTCGGCGGACTCAAAGTCCTTATCATCCATGAGACGACCGATCTTGGCCAGTTCTGACTCCATGGCCCCCAGGGGCGGTAGCTCGGGTAGACTCTCAGCCGGCTTCTTTGCGGTGCCGGGCTTCCGGCCCTTTCCGCCTGGCGCAGCCTTTTTCGATGCCGGACGCTTTTTCGAGGCCGGACGCTTTTTCGAGGCTGAACGCTTTCTTGCTACCTGCTTTTTCTTCTTCTTCTTTTTCTTGGACATTGGAGTCTCCTTTATCCTTTTTCATCGTTGCTACCTACAACTACATGATGATAACAATATCACCATCTTGAGAATAGTACGTCGTCTTAAGAGTTGTTGAGCAAAGGGTAACTAACAGTTCACTGATATGATGACATATGGGTATTATTAGGATTATATACACATGAAACTCTCCGCCCCGACCGAAGTAGCTATGCTGTTGGAGCATAGGTACCGGCCGGCCGGATTCGGCGTGGAATACATGGAGGCAGCGGTCATTTACTTCTAATACATCGCTATGTGTTCGGTTATGGAGGAAGGCTGAAAAGCATGTCACAGGGTGGTGGTACGGTATGAATCGTGATAAGGCGTTAATCGAAAACCAGGATGAACGCCGGCAGATCGCTCGCCGTGAGTTCCACGGAGAGGGTAAACGGACGTGGAGGCGACGTAAGACCTCTCGATTCCGAGAGGCGGACGCCCGGGAAACGTCAATCAGAGATGGCGCATTTGTCATCATTCTGAGGAACGGGGCCCTGTCGTTTTCGTGAACGCACGGCCTGTGCCTGAACCTGGTGGTGCGTCATGCTACACCGCCGCCGGTCCCTACGGTTCTACCGGGAACCTCGTGTTCTTCTCCCGGATGAACAGCGCAACGACGAAGGCGACGGCGAACAGAAACACCACGAACATCATGGCCCAGTAGTAGCTGTTGTTCTCGCCCCCGGTGGCGTTCATGATGGATTCCATCACAAGCGTGAGCGCCACCCCACCCGCGTTGCCCAGCAGCAGCAGGATGGCGGTCCCGGTGCCGGTGAGTCTATGGCCGGTGGTCTCCTCGCTGAGGGTCAGCATCAGCGGAAAAGCGCTTAGAATGAAGAATCCGGTGACGACTGATACCATGTATATTTGCATGGTGCTGTTCAACTGGGCGATGAGGAACAGGGTCGGTAGGGCCACCAACGCAGCCAGCAGCAGGAAAGGCTTGCGCTTCTTGTACTTGTCCGAGAGCGACGGGATCACCACGGAACCGACCACCCCCGCGATCACCATCACCGCGCCGATGAACCCCGCCGTTTCAGACGAGATCCCCTTGGGCTTCAGTATCTGGTCGATGAGTTGCAGTATGGCGATGAATGCGCCCTGGCCGATGAAGATGATGATGCACAGCAGCCGGAAGTCGTACAGGCCGAAAATCTTCCTGATGCTTCCCAGGTTGACGGAGGCGCCCTCCTCCTGCAGCTCCTCCTCGGTGCGTTTGGGCGGCTTCGGCGGGCTGGCCCTCCCGAGCAGGGCAAAGGCAACCACCACAACCACCGCGGCGATGCCGTAGACCAGCACTATGCCGCGCACCCCGCCCAGGGTATCTCCAAACATCTTCAGCAAAGCAGGCGTGAGGGCCAGCGCGATGATCATTCCTATGAAGAGCGACAGCGTAGCGAGCCCGGTGGCCAGGGCCGACTCCTCGGTGGGGAACCAGGCGGCGACCATCTTGGTGATTGAGTTGTTCACAAACGGCTGGCCGATCGCGATGCCGATCATGCCGATGAGCACCAGTGTGTAGTTGGCCGTAAACAGCCTCAGGAAGGAGAACCCCGCGGTCAGCACCACCCCGAGCATAACCGCGAAACGAAAGCCCTTCCTGTCGATGATAATACCGGCCGGTATGGAGACCAGTATGAACACCAGCGGGAACATGGTGGCGAGTAACGTGATCTTGAACTCGCTAACCTGCATGAGTTGGGCTACCCCGACCATACGGTCGGCCCCCGTGCCGGAGGTGGAAGTGATAGCTGCGTAGTTTAACCACATAACCTGGACCAGCGCTCCGACCAACATGAACGCCCCGAGAACGATCCAGCGATACCGATAGAGACCGAAGG
Source organism: Actinomycetota bacterium (assembly GCA_018896525.1). Taxonomy (GTDB): domain Bacteria; phylum Actinomycetota; class Geothermincolia; order Fen-727; family Anoxymicrobiaceae; genus JAHIPE01. The sequence continues at coordinate 19,571 of JAHIMR010000013.1, read as the reverse complement.
ATTCTTCCTGTTCCACCGTGCCTCCTCGCATGGTGATTCCAGTTGCGATTAACCTCGTTCAATATTACGGGAATTCATCGGACGCACTCACTATAGATTATATACTCGCTCGCTGCCGTATGCATAATATCCGAAACGAAGAAGAGCCGCGCCTGAGAGACGCGGCTCGAGATCCGTGGGGTTAACTGTTCCCTAGTTGTCGTACCCGCCTATTGTGTCCGTCCCGGCTCCCCGGCTGTTCCAGTACATGGCGCGCTCGACCATTATCTTCTTGTCTGACGTTTTGCAGGTGACCATGACCGCGGCCCTTCCCGAGATGCCCTTGTCGGCCATGGAGAACGTCTTTCTTGAGTTGGCCGTAATCATCTCCTCGAACGTCACGTTCCCCTTGCCGTCGGGGGTGAGGTAGGAGATCTCCACGGTGACTTCGGTTGCGTTGGGGTTCATGACCAGGGTGTAGGTCTCATATCCATCGCCCGCCCGCCCATCGGGGAGGTAGAACGTGGTGTGTGGGGCCGCAAGCCCGATCGAGCCGTGGGACGCCTCTCCGGCTTCCGTTCCTTCACCCCAGTACATAGCCCTCTCGGCGATGATGGGCTGGCTTCCGGTCACCTGGGTCGAGAAGTCGGTTCCCGGCATGACGTCGTTCACCCTGATGGTCTTACGTGAGGTGCTCGGCATGGTGAACGGGGCCTGGGGGACCGCTCCGCTCGATGTCATGTAGGTGATGGTCACATCGGTGTCGGTAGGGTTCGGGTTCTGCACCAGCACGTAGGCCGTGAAGCCGTGGTCGGTGGTGCCTTCCGCCAGGTAGTAGGAGAGAGCAGGGGCGGCGGTACCGATCGAGTCGTGGCCCATCTGCCTGTTGTTCCTGTACATGGCCCTCTCGGGGATGACCGGGATATCGCTCTCCACCATGATGGAGGCGTCGGCGGCCCCTATGTCACTTGCCATGTTGTACGTCTTGCGGGAGTTTGCCGGTATCTTCTTCTCGAAGACCTTCGGGTTCGCCCCCTCTATCATGTAGGCAACCTGGCAGGTGGCCTCGGTCGCGTTTGGGTTCTGGATGAGCAACCAGCACTCGAAGCCCCAGGCCGATGAGCCCTCCGCAAGGTACCAGTTGGTAGCGGGGGATGTTACACCTATGGAGCAGTGGCCGTCACCCGCGACGCCTGCGCCCGCGCCTGGCGGAGCCCAGGTCATGGTGCGGTCCACCGCTATCGTCTTGCCTTCCTTGCACTCCACCTTGGTGGAGAAGTCCGTATCCCACAGGGTGTCTCTCGGGTTCACGGTGGTCTGGCTGTTTGCGGGGAGGTTCACCTCTCCCGCGTCTACTTGTCCAGAGTCTGTCATGTAGCCTATGGATGCTGTTACCGCCTCGTTGTTGGGGTTCTCGATACTTATGTAGCAATCGAACCCCCAGGCGGTTGAGCCCTCGGCCAGGTACCAGGTTGAATTATCAGCAGGTCGAGGGGCGTTGACCGTGAAGGTCTTGACGTTCGAGATACCACCACCCGGCGCGGGGTTGAACACGGTTACGTCAGCCGTCCCCACGTTTGCGATGTCAGCGGCAGGGACGGTAGCCGTGAGTCTTGTGGCTGATACGTAGGTTGTGGTCAGGTCTGCTCCATTCCATCTCACCTTCGAGCCTGCCACGAAGTTGGTGCCGTTGACAGTCAGGGTGAAACCGGCATCTCCCGCGGTCTTGCCGGCGGGGGAAAGGGTGGTGATGGTCGGGACGGAGTTCAGCCTGGTGATTCGCCCCTGGGTGGTGGAGTAGGTTGGCGGTATGTTGGGCAGGAAGTCACCGTCCAGGTCGGGGAAGTTCGCCACGACGGTGGTCAGCGCCTGCCAGGCCTTCAGCTCCACCGTATTTGCGGGGGGGTCTTGATAGACGATAAAGCCCTTCATCGGATCGGGTTCGGTCGGCGTGGGCAGGACCTGGGCCCCGGCGTTATCCCGGGGATAGAGCCCGAACGACACCAGGAACGACCCGGCGCCGTAGTCCGTGGCGAGCTTGTAGAGGGTCGCCGGCTGGATGGGCTCATAGGCCCCTGCGCCGTTATCTACGGTCAGGCTCTTTATCTTATCCCCCTCCGCCGCATTGGGGTCATAGGAATACTTCATGCCGGATACCTGCAGGAAGAAATCTGAGCGGTTCATGTCCAGCACCATGTTCATCACGCCCTGGATCTCGGCCCCGAACAGGTAGAAGCTGACCAACGGGTACCCCGGCGTGGTTAAATCGTACGGGGAGCCGCCCAGTGGGAGGGTCCGGTACAGGTCGTAGAAGGAGAAGATGCCCGCGGCCCCCTTCACCACCCCGGCCCGGATAAACCCGTCGGGCCCAAAGGCGAGCCGGGTGGGAGCCGTGGGAGGCGGTTGGAGCTGGTTCACCATCGCCAGGTAGGTATCCGTTATCAGGTCCCCGATGTTGGTCTCGCTCATTGACGGCCCATTCGTCAAGGAGAAACCGCCGTCGCCGAATAGATCTGTCTCCGCATAGGGACCCAGACAGTCAAAACCCAGGGCACCATTGATGGCGGCCACGAAGCCGTTGACGATGCCGTCAATGCCAGCGTCGGTCCCCACGCTCTGGTCCATGTGGATGGCCCTGGAGTTGCGCACCGTCACCTTCGGCCCCGAGGCCACGCCGGGGTCGTATTGCAGTTCCAGTTCTCCCAGGTACTCGGCGTTGGCCTTGGCCTGCACGATTATGGTGCTGCCGGGGCCCTGGATAATGGCCGGGTAGATCAGGTCGTGGCTGTGTCCCCCCATAATCACGTCGATGCCGGGCACGTAGTCGGCAAGTTGTTTCTCCTCGTAGGTGCCCATATGGCTGAGGCATACCACCACGTCACAAGACTCCGTGGTGCGAAGGGTATCGACCATGTTCTGGGCCGTGATCACCCGGTTCACGAAGCTCATCGGGTCCTCGGGGTCGCCCGGCACGTTCCCGAAGGTGAGCGGTGCCGCCCCCGGGGCCACTGCCTCCGCGTCCACTCCCAGGAGCCCGAACATGCCTACCTTCAGTCCGGGGGAGAGGACCTTGGTGGCGTAACGCTGGATATAGAGACCTGCTGTCTCCGTGTTGCGGTAGAAAGCGTAGAGCCCCTCGTCCGCGTCCCCGGGGGCCGGTGGGTAATTCGAGAATGTAATGTTCGAGCTCAAAACGGGCAGGTTCACCCCGGCAGCCTTTGCCGCGGCAAGCTCTGCCTCCAGGTACTGGGGACCCAGCTCGATATCGTGGTTCCCAAGGGTCACCGCGTCGTAGCCCATCTGTTGAAACAAGAACAGTTCAGGCGCCGCACCCGTTTCCAACCAGCTGAAGAGGGTGCCCTGGGACCAGTCACCGGAACTCAGTGTCAGCACCGGCTCGCCCGCGGCGAGTTTCGCGGCCTTGATGTCGCCCATGGTCTTTGCCACCCGGGAGAAAGCGCCCGTCGTGGGGTTGCCCGGATAGTCAAAGGCCAGGTCATAGGGGTAAACGTTGGAGTGCTCGTCGTTGGTTTGGAGTATCGTAAAATCCTTTACACCGTTGGCTCCCTGTGCCTTGCGGGCTGCACTGCCAAACAGTGGCACCGCGACCATGGCGCAGACCACTGCCAGAGCCACAATCACAATCAGGGATCTTTTCGATAGCATACTCAGCATTCCCTTCACCCCCTGGAAATCGGACATTCCGCTTCGAACAGGCGTTCTCCATCTACCGCTTCCAACGCCTATATTTTACCACGAACGATTACACTTCAGAAAGAGGGAGGGACAACGATTATGCTGAGCGCTGGTGGACAATAGTGGATTTGAACCACTGACTCCTGGCACACGGAAATCCAGGTTCAAATACACTCGGGTGTAATGATATCCAAGCGGTCCGCGAGCAAACGCACAGAAGCAAATGAAAGGATACACATCACGTGCCCCGTTCCATAGATACGGTTAAGCACCGAGAGCGTCGAAGCGCCGCTCCGGCAAGGCGCGCGACCGAGACGTACTTCTGTAGTACGTCGAGGGAGCGGAACGCAGCCGGAGTGGATGCAGCGGCGCTCGAATGCCAGCGTATTTATGGAGCGGGGCACTTAGCTGGTGGGCCCAGCAGGGCTCGAACCTGCGACACCGTGATTATGAGTCACGCGCTCTACCAACTGAGCTATGGGCCCGTTCCTGATTCGGATATCACAGGCACTATTGTACCTTTTTCGCGATTATTATAAAGAGGTGTTGTCGGGAGGTCGCCGGAGGACCGCGAAGGTCTCGCCCTGGTCGGTTATCATGCCTGTCGGATTGCCGGCAGGTTGCCGGCGCTACAAGTGAGGGTGTTGCGAAGTCGCTGGTCAATCTGCGGGCTCGTAGTGGCGGGGAACATCGAAGTAGAAGGTGGAACCTTTGCCCTCCTCACTTTCGACCAGGATACGGCCGCTATGGGTTTCGGCCAGGCCCATCGAGATGGCGAGTCCCAGGCCTGCCCCCCGCTCCTCTGACCCGGTATAGAGATGAAGCCTGGAGAACCTCTTGAAGACCTCGTCCTCGAACCTCTTGGGGATGCCCCTGCCTGTGTCCCTCACCGTGAAGCGGACCATGTCGTCCACGGCCTTCACCGCGACCGTTATCTCACTGGAGTCGGTGTACTTTATCGCGTTGGCGACAAGGTTCTCGAGGACCCGGAGCAGGACCTTGGGGTCGGCAAATACCTCCAGGCGGCCCGGCTCACCCTCCTCCACCCGGGACTCCAGCGTCAGCCCTTTCTCACGGGCAAGCGCTAGGAACTCCGAGACCGTGGTTCTGACGAGTTCGCCCGCGTCCACCTCTACCGGGTTGATCGCAATGCCGCCGGCCTCGATACTGGTCAGGTCCAGCAGGTCGCCGACAAGATCCACCAATCGGTTGCTGCCGCTGAGGGCGATCTCGAGCAGTTCCCTGCCGATATCCGAGAGCTCGCCGGAGAGCTCATGGTCCATCACCTGGAGCGCACCGTCAACCGCTGTGGCCGGCCCCCTGAGTTCGTGGGAGGCGGACTCGATAAACTCCGATTTGAGCCGGTCGGCCTCCAGCAACTCCGTGTTGAGTCGCACGATCGATTCCTCCATCTCCCGGCGCAACGCTTCCCGGCGGTCCCGCATATGCCTCCACAGTATCCACTGCAACAAGATTAGTGCCAACAGCACCGAAAACAAGACGGTGAACAGTATACCCATGTACCTGATGTCATTGAACGACGCCAGGGCACGTTCAACATCGACGTCGGTCCCCAGGAGGGCGACCGGCTTCCCTTTGTCATCGAGTATGTAAGCGGTGGCGCTTATCCAGGTGCCCCACCGGTCGGTTATCGGGCCTTCAATTTTGGCCACGGGGCTCCTCTTGCCCTTGAAGACAAGGAAATCTCCAGGAAGCGCTTCCTCGTAGACCTGCCCGGGCGGCGAGTAGTCCTCGGACTCGGGGTCCTCGGCGTCCACCAGGAAAACCATCTCGTCCCCCCCGGGCCTCATGAGGTAGACGAAGGTCAACCGGGGGTCGGTGTTCCTTATGCGAATGAGCTGAGACCGGAGTTCCTCGAACGCGGGGGTGCCCACATCCTCGCTGCTCCCCCGGAGTGACTCTATCTCCTTGAAGTCCAGTGTCGCCGCCGCGGCCGCCGCCTGGAACTTGCGGAGATCGAAGTACTGGACGCGCTGGAAGTCGGCCACCTTGAGCGTTATCAGGACTCCCCCGGTGGCCACCCCCGCCACCAGCAGCGCCGATACGACCGCCCTTAGTACCGTTGCTTTCTTAATGCTCATCTACGGCTCCGTGGAGGAATCGGTGACCTTGCCTTGTTGCTGATGTTGCTTGTGATGTTGTTGTTACGCAAGATACCAATGATGTTGTTGTTGTGCATGATGCCAATACTACCCCTTGTCACCGGCCTCATCACATTCAGTCTCCTGGTAGCGGGGCACCTCAAAGAAAAACGTCGTTCCTTTCCCCTCCACCGTCTCGAACCATATCCGGCCGCCCTGCACCTCAACCAGGCCCTTGCAGAGAGCGAGCCCCATGCCCGACCCCTTCTGCGTGGCGTGCTCCCCTGGGTACACGTACCTGGCGAACTTCTCGAAGACCTCGTCCTCGAACTCGACCGGGATGCCGGGCCCCGTGTCCTTCACCTCGAAACGCAGGTCGCCATCATCCTCCACGGCGGACACCAGTATGCTCCCCGACCTGGTGAACTTGATCGCGTTCCCCACCAGGTTCTCGAGCACCCTCAGGATCGAATGGGGATCCACGAACGCGCCGAGCTCGCCTTTCGGCATCTCCGCTGAGAGGCACAAGCCCTTCTTTTCCGCCAGCGGCTCGTAGAGCCCGACCGTCCTGTTAACCAGGTCGCACACGTCCACGTCCTCTGGCTTGAACGCGAAGTCGCCGGCCTCCAGGCGCGTGATGTCCAGCAGGTTATTGAGCAGGTCGATAAGCCGGGAGCTTCCGCTCCTCGCTACCTCCATGAGCAACCGCTCTTCATCGTCCAGCTTGGGGGCGAGCACCTTCTCCGCCGTTTGAATCGCTATGTTCACCGCGTTTACCGGGCCTCTAAGCTCATGTGAAGCGAGCTGGATGAAATCAAGCTTGATTTTGTTGGCCTCCTTTAGCTCGGTGTTCAACTTAACCAGCGACTCCTCCATCTCCTGGCGGAGTATCTTGCGCTTCTTGTTGCCGTGGCTCCACAGTATCCACTGCAGGGAAACGAGGGCAAGCAGCGCCGCCCCCAGGGTGTTGAAGAGAAGGCCCACATGCTTGATGTCCTCAAAGGAACTCAGGGCCCTGTCCGTATCTACGTCGGTTCCCAGCAAGGCGATGGGCTTCCCCACTTTATCGAGGACAAACGCGTTCGCGGTTATCCACGTGCCCGACTTATTGGTAACCTTTTCTTCCATCTCCGCGATCGCGGGCTTTTTACCCTCGAAGACCAGGAAATCCTCAGGTGTTGCCCCCTCGTGTACCTCGCCGGGCGAAGTGTAGTCATGCGAAGCCGGTTCCTCCGCGTTCACCAGGTAGATCATCTCACCGTCCTGGGGACGCATGAAGTAGACAAAGCGAATGTGGGGGTCGGAGCGCTTGATACGGGTCAGTTGGTCAAGAAGTTTCTCGTATGCGGGTGTACCGATATCATTACTCGTTCCCTTGAGCGCTTCGATATCCCTGTAGTCGACTGCGGCCGCCGCGGTCTCCACCTGGATCTTCCGTACCCGGTAGTAGTCCTCCTTCTGGTTGTCCGCAAGCCGGTAGGTTATCACCAGGCCAACTGATACTACCAGGGACACCAGGCAGGCGGCCACAACGGCCCTTATTATGGTCCCTTTCCAAGCGCTCATCGAATGTCCTCCGTCGGGGCAGTCCATACTCCTGCACTTACCGGCAGCCTTGCCCTGTTGCCTCGTTACTGTTATCGGCCTCGTAGCATTCCCGGTTGACCGCTGCGGCCCGCGAACGTCACAAACGAGGTTACCCTGTATATGCTATCTATGTAACTATAGACGAAACATGGCAACCATTGTTACACGGAAGTCGGCGTGTTAGGTAATGACGACTATCCAATAAGGCCATGGCAGTAATTAAGTACCCCGCTCCCTAGATGCGCTTGCATTCGAACGCCGCTACGCTTCTGCTGTCCGGCGGGCGGCGGGCGGCCTTCCGCGACTTCCGCCGGGCGCGGCGCCGTGCGGGCAGTGGCGGCGATGAGTTCACCCGGCGGATGGTCAAGTGGCTGACGGGTGGGTAGCGGTGGAGGGCTCCTCGCAGAAATTCCACAGTAAGAAGGCGGCAACAATCGCCAGGCCGGCCCCGAACAGAAACGCGGCGGCTGCCCCGAAGAGTTGCCACAGTACCCCGAACATAATGCTGGCGAGGAGCCTTGAGATACCGTCAGTGGCATGATAGAAGCCGAACGCGGTGCCCTTCATCTCCTCGGGAGAGAGATCGGCGACAAACGCCTTCATCACTCCCTCGGTCAGCCCGTAGAAGACTCCGTAGGCGGCCATCAGGAGCCACACCACCAGGGTAGACCCCGCGAGGGCAAAACCCAGGTAGATCAGGCCGTAGAGGAAAAACCCGATAAGGAGAGTCTCCTTTCGTCCTATTCGGTCCGACAGTATTCCAGCCGGCATCGACACCGCGCTGTAGACCACGTTGAAGGTAAGCCATATGAGGGGAATCAGCACCGGTATCATCGACCCGCTGATGCCCGCTTGCTCGAACACGTCCTGGGCCTTGAGCAGCAGGAACGCATCACTGGAGTTACCCAGGGTGAAGACCGCCACGACCAGCAGCAGCATCTTATAGCTTCTCCCGAACCCGGCGAGCCGGAGCCCGGGAAATTTCGTAGCCGACTTGAACGGTTCCTCCTTGAGCGCGAAAAGTATCAGGCAGACCGCGACCAGTCCCGGGATGAACGCGGCCAGGAATACCCAGCGGTAGCGGTCATCCCCCTGGCCACTCAGGGCCCACATCAGCAGGAACGCCAGGCCCGGCCCTACTATCGCCCCCAGCGTGTCCATGGCGCGGTGGAACCCGTACGCCTTCCCCCAGATGGCCCTGTCGGTACTTTCGGCTATCATCGCGTCACGCGGCGCGGTCCTTATACCCTTGCCCACCCTGTCGGTGAAACGGACTAAGAGGACCTGCCACGCGGCGTCGGCAGCGGCGAAGAACGGCTTGGTCAGGGCCGACAGCCCGTAGCCGGCCAGTATCAGTCCCTTGCGCTTGTGAAAACGGTCAGAGATGTATCCCGAGAAGCCCTTGAGCACGCTTGCCGTGCCCTCGGCGACCCCCTCGATCAGTCCAATGACTGCCGGCCCGGCCCCCAGAACACTGGAGAGGAATATCGGAAGCAGCGGGTATATCATCTCCGACGACGCGTCGGTAAAGAGGCTGACCAGCCCGAGCACCTTGACGGTCCTGCCAAGTTTCTTCTCGGGCACCGGACATTCTCCGCCCTCTCCCTTTTCCCTTGCCTCTTCATCTTCTGTGTCGATTTAGTGCCTCGTTCCATAGATACGGTTAAGCACCGAGAGCGTCGAAGCGCCGCTCCGGCAAGGCGCGCGACCGAGACGTACTATTCTAGTACGTCGAGGGAGCGGAACGCAGCCGGAGTGGACGGGAGCGGCGTTCGAATGCCAGCGTATTTATGGACCAGGGTACTTTGATGCTCCTCCGGGCCTGAAGCCGGGGACACTGCCCGAACAGGAAGAAAAGGGAGTTCCCTATTTACAGGCGCGAACCCGCGGGGATAAGATAATATGGTCGCAGGACGGTTTGCTACGGTCGGGCCTGCTGAAGAAAGGAGTTCCGTGGCTTCAATACCGGGCAGTTGGTGCCCAATAAGGATGTCGAATATCCCTGGAGCTAAGGTACCCTGCGAGGATACCTGCGCACTCTACATCTCCTCATCCAAGCTGCCCTCGACGCATAGCTGCGCTATTACCGCGCTGGGTATATACGCGCTCCAGCGAATCGTGATACCCAAGCAGGCCGATCAAGACGCCCAGGGTGAAGGTAAGGCCTGAGTTGACCGGGAGAATATGATGGATCGCCAGAGCCGGCATAGGAAACCCAGGCAGGTGGGCCCTGGAGGCAAGGGCGTCGAGCTCGGAGACATGGCGCGGGACAACTACAAAGCCCGCCTGACAAAGGGCCTGCTCGGTGTCGGACTCGGGGAAGGCTATATCGTGGAGGTCGTCAACTTCCGCTCGAAGCGGGTCATTCGCCGCGAACTGTTCGACGAACAGGAGGACGCCCGGGACGAGCTGAACATTATCCGCGAAGATATCAAGGATCTTACCACCGACGAGTTCCGCAAGAAGTACCTTCAGCCGGTTGACTAACCGCCAACAAACGGGGTCTGGCCCAAGCTGTTGTCGTTCGATTCTTCACTCAAGTCTATCTCCATAATGCAACAGCGGGCCTGACCCCAGTCTTACAGGCGACAACGCAAGATAAGACCCGCCACCCCCGGGGCGAGAATGACGCACTGGTACCTGTCACCAGTGCGTCATTATTCAACAGCCCGGGGCTTATACTTCCAGGCCCTTGTCGCGGCCGAAGGCGTCGTCCTCGATCATCGTGCTTACGTTGAGGGCGCTGTCTCCCGCCATCTCGGTCCCGATGCCACGCCCACCGGCGTCCGCGCCCACCAGGTACAGCCCACCTATCGGCATCCTGGGATCGGGGCGGTCATGGCCGACCTGCCGGAAATCCTGGGCGAGCCCTATTACCTCACCCAACTCGCGGCCGGAGATGTTGGCGACGTAGTCGGTCCCGGTGCGCAGCTTCCACACCACGTGGTCATCTATCCCGGGGTGAAGCATGCTCATCGTAGCCTCTATCCGGTCCAGCACCTGCCTGTTCAACTCCTTGAGCTTCGGGTCGGCTGGAAGCACCGCCCCGGCCAGCACCAGCTGGCAACCTTCAGGAACCAGTTCGGGGTCCGGTATCGATGGCACCGGGTAGAAGACGCCTACGTACTTCTCCGCCGCCTCCGGGTCCTCGAGGTCCGGCATCCACAGCGTAAGCGGGTACGGGACAACTTTCTCGTCGAGCGCGTACTTCACGCTCACCGCGCCGTAAGAGGATTTGAGGGAGGTCGCCCAATCCACGTACTTCCGGGGCAGGTCCTTTCCCACCATCTTCACTGTCGGCTGTAGCCCCGCGTTGGAGACCACGATATCCGCTGGAACCCTGCCGTTCGCCTCCACCCCGGTGACGTGGCCGTCCTCAACGATGATCCCTTCGACCGGCCTCCCGTACTCCACCGTTCCTCCCATGCTCTCGAACGCTTCCACGTACGCCTTTGCCACCGAACCCATCCCCCCGCGGGGATAGGAAAGCGAGGCGTTCTGAGCCATCGTGGCGAAACAGTGGATAAACTCCCCGGCGGACCCCTGGTAGTAAGTCAGGACGATGAGCATGCCGCAGGTGGCGTTCAGCATCAGGTGGAAGTTGGGGTCGTCAGTGAACTGGTCCACGTAATCCTTGAGCGGCATCCTGTCCAGGACCTCCATCTCGGAAGCCGGCTTTATCGTTGCCAGTTTCTTGAAGCATATGAAGCAGTCCTCCTCGTTCCCCGGGCGGACACCTATCCCGTCGATAAGGCTTCTGATCGCGTCATCGCAAGCGAAATCCAGGGGGTAGTGGGCCACCTTGTCACCCAGCGCGATTCGGTTACCGCCCTCTATCAACGCCCACTCGAGGTCTCCGCCCACGATGCGGTTTATCTCCCCCAGCGGGCCTTTCTCGCCGTTGCCCACGGCATGGACCCCGGTATCATAGATGAAGCCGTCCTTCTCGAAGCTCACTCCCTTTCCACCCGGGAACTCATTCCGCTCCAGCAGGGTCACCTCAAAGCCTTTCCTGGCCAGGAGGGCGGCGCATCCAGCGCCCCCTATCCCACTCCCTATTACTACGACCTTGTCCTCGTCCGGGGCCATGTCAACTCACGCTCCTTGTGATCCGCACATGAATACTGTATCAAATCCGGAGGGGTAACTAACAGTTATCTGTTAAGATGACATATGTGTAGTATCAGGACTTCATATGCACATGAAATTCTCCGCTCCGACCTTAGAAGCCATACTGGAAGAGCATAGGTACCCGCTGGCCGGATTCGGCGTGAAATACATAGAGGCAGCGGTCATTGAGTTCTAATACATCGCTATGTGTTTGGTTATGGAGGACGGCTGAAAAGCATGTCATAGGGTGGTGGTACGGTATGAATCGTGATAAGGCGTTAATCGAAAACCAGGATGAACGCCGGCAGATCGCTCGCCGTGAGTTCCACGGAGAGTATGAACGGACGTGGAGGGGAGGTAAGACCCGCTGGAGACAGCGGGCGCACCCCAAAGAAGCGTCAATCAGGAGAGATGGCGCATTTGTCATCATTCTGAGGAACGGTTTCTCTTCACGAACGGCCGCGTGACTTACGTTCCGCATGTCAACGGTTCTCAGACGCGGTCGGTGTATGCATCGAACGGCAGTTTCCCGGTCAGAAACCGGTCCAGGTCCTCGCCGTTGTAGAGCTTGATGACCACGCGTCGAAGCTTCCCGCTCAGCATGTCAATTGAGTTCTTGGTCAGGGGCTCGTCCATGTAGCCCCCGAGGTCGATCGGCTTTCCTATGCGGACCAGCACCTTCCGGTAGAGCAGAAACCGCAACGAGCCCCTCCCGGTATCCGGTTGGTCCGCGTACTCCCCCACGATCTTCCCGGGTATCCTGGAGAGCTTCGTCTCCTCCAGGGGAATCACCGCGGCGGGGATTATCGGCACGCCCGCCTCCAACGCCATGCGGGCGAAGCCGGTCCTGAAATAGCTTATCCTGCTGGCCCTGTCAGGCCTCATGAAAGACTCGATCCCTTCCGGGAAAATACCCACGATCTCCCCATCCCGCATCAGTTGCACCGCCTGGTCCAGCCCCCTGGAACTCCGTTGACCCTTCTTCAGGGACAGGCGGACCATTCCGGTCATGTGGTAGAGGGTCTTGATCGTGGGTACGATGAACCCGCGGGCTCCGGCCACGAAGTGGATGTAGCGCTCAACCTCGTTCATGAGCGCCAGCGGATCCAGGATGGACCGGTGGTTGCACACCAGGAGCGCGCCTCCATCATCAGGGACGTTTTCGGCTCCCTCGGAATGGATGCGGAAACCAAGCTCGAGCCACGGGCCCACAAACGTCCGCAGGCTCTCGTAAGCAAGCATCTGGTAGATGTTCATCCGGTTCTCACCCGTCTATCTCGGCAAACCCCTTTATCGGAGCCCCCGTTTTCCGAAACCTCGCACATAAGAATAAGACTTGAGAAATCCGATAGCAACTGTAACCGCTTCCACGAGACGGCATCCTCCCCCCTCCGCCCCTTCCCCCCGCTGGGGGGAAGGCCGGGATGGGGGGTCTTGTGGGGCAGGGCCTTTGCGTTTCGATACGAAACCTTGTTATGCTCACAGCGGGTTTCGTTAGAGTATCGGATGTACGGGGTGGTGTTTATGGAGTTCAATCGGCACTTCAGCCGTAGCGACCTCGAGGAGCTTTTTGACGACCGCTTTGAGCTTCCCGGCGGCTTCATGTTCGGCGTCGCCAATGCGGCGTACCAGGTGGAGGGCGGCTTCAACGGCCCCGGGGAACCACTTAACAACTGGGTCGAGTACGAGCGCTCGGGGAAAGTGGAGCCATCCGGTGAAGCCATCCGGTTCTGGACCGACTACCCGGGGGAGGTAGAGCTGGCGGCGGGCATGAACCTGAACGCTTTCCGCCTCGGCATCGAGTGGGCAAGGGTCCAGCCACAGAGTTCCGCCACAACCGGGGGAGCTCCTCCGTTCGACCGGGTGGCCATCGAAGCTTACTCGGACATGATAGCAGCGGTCATGGGCGCCGGCATGGAGCCTGTGGTAACCCTCCAGCACTTCACCCACCCTTACTGGCTGGGCCTCGACTTCTGGCTCGAGCGGGACAGGCTGGAACAGTTCGAGAGGTACGTCGGTGAGATAGCAACCGGCCTGAACCGCCTCCTGGTGGAGAAGCACGGGATGCGCCCAATCAAGTACTGGGTTACCCTCAACGAGCCGAACGCGCTCTCGATGGCGACGTACCTGATCCGTTACTTCCCGCGCAAGAAGAGTGGTATCCGCAAGACCGGCCGTGCCTGGGGGAACATGATAGACGCGCACTGCCGGGCATACGACACGCTGCACCGCGTCTACGGGGAGAACGGGTGGCCCCGGCCGAGCGTTTCCTATAACACCGCCCACCTCTCGGTGTACCTGCTGGACAAGGTCATGACCGACCTGCTGAACGCGCGGCGAAACGGCGTGGAACAGAAAGACCTTCCCGCCTACCTGGAGCGCGGCAGGAAGGCGTGGGACGAGGAGATCGCACGGTGCCCCGAGGTGAGAAAGACCCCCCGGTGGCAGATGCGGCTCGAGCGCCTCCTGGTGAAGGTGACCGACCGCTTCTTCCGCCTCGAGGACCTCCAGCACGGGATCGACGCCATCTACTCCTCCCCTGACCCCGACAAGATGGATTACCTGGCGGTTGACTACTATGACCCGTTCTTTCACAACATGGTCAAGGCCCCCACGATCCAGGATATCAGGGAGAAACGGTTCAACCTGAACGCCGAGTTCTGGGAACAGGTGCTGAACCCCAGGGGGATGTACCACTTCCTCAAGGCCGAGGTCATCAATGGAGAAGGCCTGCCCCTGATAATCCTTGAGAACGGCATGTGCTACAAAGTGTACAGGGGAAAGGTGGAGCCCAGGCCCGACGGCGCCACCCGTGACAGGTTCCTGCAATCTTACCTATTCGAGGTAATGCGGGCGGTGAAAGACGGGCTGCCGCTTGCCGGCTACTTCCACTGGACGATGGTTGACAACTACGAGTGGGGCTCCTACGAGCCCCGCTTCGGGCTGTTTACCGTTGACAGGTCCAGGTCCCCGGTGAGGATCAGCACGGTCGACGCCTGGGGGGTCAACGCCGGGAAGGCCTACGGTGAGATCGTCTCGGCATTGCGAAGCGGCGACCGCGAGCGCATCATTGCCGCTTTCCTTCGAGACGACTGGTAGTCACGGTTCACCGGGGAGCCTATAATCCCCTGGAGCGTGAAACCGGGACTGGTGTTTGTCTCTTGAGATAGAAGACGATGTTTCTGGTGACTATACGGCGGAACGATCAACATCTATAACGACGGCGGCGCCTGCTTCGAGTTCGTGATAAAAGACGTCCACTAAGTACCCCGCTCCATAGATACGCTGGCATTCGAACGCCGCTCCCGTCCACACCGGCTGCGTTCCGCTCCCCAGGCGTACTACAGGAGTACGCATGAGTCGCGCGCCTTGCCGGAGCGGCGCTTCGACGCTCTCGGTGCGCGACCGTATCTATGGAGCGGGGCACTATAAGGCTCCATCCCGATTTCTCGCGCCTTTCCTCCACTTTCCCGCGTGAAATAGATTATTATTACCTGGTCGGAATAAAAAAAGGTAGGCACGGGGGGGGTTCCGGCCCGGTACCCGGCGGACGGAGGAAGCCAATGGGAATTGATGACATCGACGGAAGTATCCTGGACCTATGGGAGGATTTCGGGAACCAGAACGTCAGCGAGCGGATACTCTCCTGCGCGGGAGCGCTGGCGGACCGGGACTTCTCTGTGCTTCCGGTGCCGACTCTCTCCGAGGCGAACCGGAGAATGCTGGGCCTGATAGACCGCCATGTGAAAGTCTATTACTGGGAAACCATGTTCCTTGAGGAGCTGGGAATACTGGAAACGCTCCAGGCGCGGGGCAACCGTGTCAAGGGGTTGGCGCAAAGCTGCGGCCATCTGTGGAGCACCAGGAAAACGCCCCGTATGCCCGGGGACTCCGTTTTCATGAGCACTGTCTGCGCTATTACCACGGATGGAATCCTGGTGAAGATCCAGCCCGAGGGGGTCCCCATCTTCCAGCAGGGATCGGGTCCCGAACTGGTGATCGTGGTCGCGGGGGTCAACAGCATAGTGGACCGGGTCGAGGACGGGTTCAGGCGGGCCAAGGACACCTGCATACCGATGTGCGCCAAGCGTTTCGGGCTCAATTTTCCCTGCGTCAGGCCGGGACACTGCGTGGAGTGCGCCGAGCCGCCCCCTGTATGCGTGGTCAATACGGTTATCACCAGAAAGCCCATCAAGCCGGATATATTGGTGGTGCTCATCGGCGAGTACCTCGGGCGCTAGGGCCCACGTCACGAGAGGAGGACCTTTGCCGGGCGCTGTTCAGATGAGATACATGGTCAAGGGGCAGGTACACGAGACTGAGAGCTCCGATGGAACCGTGATTCGCTACTCGTCCCGCGGGCAAGGCGTTCCCATAATCACAGCTAACGGCGTCGCAAACACCACCACCTTCTGGCATTACTTCGAGGACCACTTCTCGAAGTTCGCTCGTGTCATCTGCTGGGATTACAGGGGGCACGGCCGCTCCGACGTGCCGCGGGACCTGGACACGTTCAAGGTTCCCTGCTACTCGGAGGACCTCCTGGCGGTGATGGACCACGCCGGGTTGGATGATGCGATCCTGGTCGGCTTCTCCATGGGTGTCCAGGTGATACTCGAGTTCTACCGTGACAACCCGGAACGGGTGTCCGCCCTGATACCGGTAAACGGCCCGTGCGCCGACCCGTTCGAGGCGTTCGGGAGTTCCGAGACGTACAAGAAGGCATACACCGCCGTTCTCAACCACTACATCGAACACCCACGGTTGTTAGAGCTGGTGGGAATCCCCCTCCTTCTGTCGCCCATCCCCTGGCCGTTCTCCAAGGTTGAGGTAGACCGCCACCGGTGCCCACGGCTGGAGATGGACCTGTACTTCGAGCACATCGCCAGGATGGGGTTCGCGAACGAGATGAGGGCGCTCCTGGGGATGGAGGAGCACTCCGCCGAGGACGTGCTGGCGACGGTTGACGTGCCGACGCTTGTCATCGCCGGAGAGAAAGACGATATGTGCCCGGCCCGGCTGGTTATGAGGATCTTCCGCGGTGTCAAGGGCGCCGAGTTGTTCACTGTGCCGCATGGCACCCACGCCACACTGATCGAGGAGCCGGACCTCATCAACTACCGGATCGAGGCGTTCCTCCGAAAGAACGGCCTCCTGTAGCCGGATACTCCTCAATCAATAAGACACCTTGCGTTTGGTGCCTGTCACCTTTCGCAAGTACTTTACGACTAAACTTGTTGCGTTTGGTGCCTGCGTCTGGTGCCTGTCACCATCTTGCGTTATGCTTGTATTGCTTGTAAAATGGAATACACATATGAGTAGAAAACCAAGAGTACAGTTCCCAGGCGCTCTATACCACGTGATGTCCCGGGGCAACCGTAAGAATAAGATATTCCTGGGTGACGACGACCGCCACGATTTCATCGATAAGTTTGCCGATGTAGTCAGTAAATTCGGCTGGGTATGTTCCGCTTATTGTCTGATGGGCAACCACTACCACCTGCTGATCGAGACGCCTCAACCGAACATCTCCGAGGGAATGCACAAGCTTCTCAACGATTACTGCAAGCGTTTCAACTGGAAGCACGACCAGGTTGGCCATGTTATGCAGGGGCGCTTCGATTCACCACTAGTCGAGAAGGAAGCACACCTCATGGGGATCGTCAGGTACATAGCTCTCAACCCCGTCGAGGCCGGTCTGGTCAGTAAGCCTGAGCAGTGGAGGTGGAACAGCTACCGGGCGATAGCCGGCCTCGCTCCCGCTCCAGGCTTCCTCGATATTGGATACACCCTCGGCCTCTTCGGGGATAACGAAGGGATGGCCCGGCAGGCGTACATCCGTTTCGTAGCTGACGGCCTGCTCCTTGTGCACTCGACTGTTCGGACAATCCGACTCACGCTGCATGAGATCTTTCAAGGAGCATGGAACAAGAAGCAAAGGAATATAGCGATGCGCATCGCCCACTTCGAACACGAATATTCGATGACAGAGATAGCCGCCTACTTGGGGATAAGTCTCTCTGCAGTAAGCAGGGCAATCAACAAGTGAGCACCTTGCGTTTGGTGCTTGCGTTTGGTGCCTGCGTTTGGTGCCTGTCACCTCTTGCAAGTACTTTACGTCTTAAGTAGTTGCGTTTGGTGCCTGTCACCATCTTGCGTTTTGTTGCGGGGGAAAGGGCCGGGGTGCGTTACTTGCCTGGTTTGTGGTAGGATGCGTCCTGTTGTATTCAACAGATGAGTATTGGAGGTGAAAAGGTAAACCCTGTACTATGAGTTCGGTAGTTAAGAAAAGACGCAAGAAAATGCGCAAGAAAAGGCACAAGAAGCAGTTAAAGAAGAACCGCCACAAGAACAAGTAGGCGGAACGCGGCTGCGTGGTCACCTACCGGAGCAGGGTAGCAACAGTTCGTTAAAACGTTGACTCTTGTTGATATTCAGGCTTTTCTATTCTTGGTATTTCCCATTTCCAAGCCAAAACTGCTGGATTTATGCTTGCTTTGGTAGTACAATAATATGGAGTCAATAAGAGGCATAACGATGGCAAACAAGAAAACAGACTCCATCACAAGGTCATACGATTACCGTCTTCCCAAAGAAGTTCTAGCAGATTGTCTGCGAACACTTGATTTTCTCTTGCCTGCCGAGAATAACCTTATTGAGTCCCTCTGGTCGGAAGATTTCCTCAAGCAATTGAAATCCAACCGCAACACAAAGCAGGTCTGGAAATGGTTGGAACCTCAACTTGAACGTCCAGAAGAAGTGCCTTCAAGGGTATGGAGAGGCGTACTCGAACAGGCTGGGCGCATCCTCAAGACCCAAGCCGACAAGCAAGATTTGTTCTAAGATTTGTTCTACTTCCTTAGAGGAATAACAACCAACGAACAAGAGTGGTGCTGGCAACTCTGCAAAGATAATGGCAGGCGATTTGTGAAGGCAAGCTACATCTATTCCTTGAAAGAAGCCGCCCGGAAGCATAAACGAAAGAACGACGGCAACTTCCCGGAGACTTTCTTCGGGATAACCCGGTGTCCGAAACTCCGAAACGGGATTCTCACTTACGCGCCGGACGACGGGCCTGACACCGGACAGGCGATAAGGTACGGCTTGGAAGGAACCGCCTTCAACGTCCGACTGAAAGTCCTTTCTGAAGAAAGCAAATGGGTTTGGAAAGAAACTTCTTTCGAGTTGCCTCCGATACTCCTTCAAAGGTTGAACGAAGAAAACTCCTGTATGAAGTCTCCCGACCTTCGGCAGAAAAACGGAAAGGTCTTCCTCGACTTGAAGGTGGAAACGAAGAACGGCAAACCTCCTCAGAACGCCTGTAATAAGGTATTTGTTGACTGGGGGACGACCAGAAAACTCCTGACTATGATAGTCGTGACTCCTGACGGTGTTCAGATAGGTCCTCCGATATTCCTCAAGTACGAAGGCGTGTTCGGCAAACTGCATAGTATAAGACAGCATATCGACCACTTGAAAAAAGCAAGGAAGAGAGTTCCCCGAAGGAAAGACCGTCGAAGATGGGACAAGTACACCATCCTGATTTCTCAAGCGTGGAACAAGTATCACGAACTCCAAAAAGAGCTGGCACATCTGGCTTCGAACGTTCTCGTTGATATCGCGGAAGCATATAACTGTGATGAAATATATGTGGAAGACCTTTCCACCCTCAAGGCGACGAGGTTTGATCGTTGGCTCAACAGGGTAATCAACAACACCGTAAGAAGCCGGATATACAACAAGGTTTCCTACAAGGGGCAACTGAGAGGAATCAAACTCCACTACGTCAAGGCCTGGTGGACTTCTCAGACCTGTCCATTGACCGGGGTTCGGGGAAAGAGACATCTGGCTCCTGATAGAGACCCGAAAGAAGGCGGCGGGTGGTTCATCTCTGATTCTTTCTCCGCCGACGCCGACTACGTCGCGTGTAAGAATATGGCTCGAAGAGTCTTGTTTGATTTCTCGCTCGCCAAAGCAAAAGCCCTCGCCTACACGGAAAGGGCTACTCTTGCCAAGCAGTTCCGGCAAGGTCTTGGCGGGCTACGAACTCTGCAAAGGTCTCTCTCGGGGTGGAACGGAAGCGTCATCGTTACGCCT
>JAHIMR010000138.1 GCA_018896525.1 Actinomycetota bacterium | reverse complement strand
GCAGTAAAACCCACTGTTCGCGTCCTGGGCTGGGCCGGTTCTGGGCTGCTCCTGGCCGGAGGCATTTCATATACAATCGGCGCAATCCTTTATGTGATTGGCAGGAAGAAGCAGTACGCCCACTCGGTCTTTCATGTATTCGTTCTGCTGGGGAGCCTCTTGCATTTCTTGTGCGTAGTCTTGTTCGTCCTGTAGCACACCCTTATGCTTTTCCGAGGTTGGCGAAAGGGAGGGATTCGAACCCCCGGAACCGGTGAAGGCGGGGCGGTTTTCAAGTTCTAGGTGGTTCGTGTTATCCCGTCCGTCTGGTGTTATCCTGTATCATCCTGTTTGGTTTGCAACGCGTTTGCAGGGTGCCCCATAGCTGTGGATAATAATACCTAATAATATGCATCATTATATGGTAATATTATCCAGAGGTGAACATGAGCAAAGAAGTCACCAAGAGAGCTGAAACAATATTCAGGCAGCACGGTGGGATGATGGCTACGAAAGATGCCATCTCAGCAGGTATCCACCCTCGCACTCTATATGCTATGCGGGATGAGGGGGTACTCGAGAGGGTGAGCCGCGGTCGCTACCGGCTTTCTTCTATGCCTGCACTATCAAATCCAGACCTGGTGACTGTTGCAACCAGGATACCCAGGGGGGTGATCTGCCTTATCTCGGCCCTGGCCTATCACATGCTTACCGACGAGATTCCTCATCAGGTTTATATTGCCCTCAGGCCCGGTACAGAGAAACCCAGAATTGAACATCCCCCTGTACGTATCGTTTGGTTCTCCGGGGAAGCCTTCGCCGAGGGCATCGAGATACACGAGATAGATGGCGTCGACGTGCAAGTATATGGGGTGGCCAAGACCATCGCCGACTGCTTCAAGTTCAGGAAGAAGATCGGCGGGGACGTGGCACTTGAAGCGCTCAAGACTTACCGAAACCGGCCTGACTTCAACCTCGAGGAGCTTATGAGATACGCGAGAATCCGCAAGGTTGAAAAGGTCATGAGGCCCTACCTGGAAGCACTACTATGAAAAGATGCGATGTCAAGAATATGCCTGCCTCCGTTCACGGGCGCCTGTTGAACAGGGCGAGGGAGGAGCACCGGCCATTCGACGAGCTGCTTCAGTACTATGCCATGGAGCGCTTCTTGTATCGTGTCTCCAGGTCAAAATACAGGAGCGCGCTTGTTCTCAAGGGTGCTCTTATGATCGTAGCCTGGGATACCGCCGTTTCTCGGCCTACGCGTGATATCGACTTCCTCGCCAATGTAAGCAATGACGTCGAGGCCATCGAGGCGCTGGTCAGAGAGGTCTGCTTGCAGGAGGTGGAAGACGATGGAATGGTTTTTCATGTCGATACAGTCTCAGGTGAATCGATAACGGCTTTCGCTGAATACCAAGGTGTTCGAGTCAAACTTGAGGGACGTCTGGGAACCGCCAGAGTGCATATGCAGTTGGATTTCGGCTTCGGAGACATCGTGATTCCGTCCCCTACCATGTTGACATATCCGGGGCAACTGGACATGCCAACCCCCGAACTTCTTGGCTATAGCATGGAAAGCTTGATAGCGGAGAAGCTCGAGACCATTGCCAGGCTGGGATTACTGAATAGCAGAATCAAGGATTTCTATGACATATGGCTACTCTCAAGACAGCACTCCTTCGAAGGAGAGGTTCTTCAGCAAGCGACGGAGGAGACATTCAGAAACCGCGGAACCGAGCTCGGAAGCAGTGTCGTCCGAATCATTAATGATCTTTCGAAGGCGGCTACAACACAAGAGGCTTGGCGGGCTTTCTGCAGCAAGAAGCGCCTTGAACTTGCCCCCACTGATTTTTCATCGGTAGCCGAAAATATCATCGATTTCGTGGGTCCAGTGGTGGTCGCCACAGAAAAGGACAACGCATTCATCAGTAAATGGGGTCCATCTGGTCCATGGACTGGGTAGAGCGTGAGATGTTTGCAGCGCGTTTGCGGAACCGTTGCCTTCATTACTCTGAACCGACCTCAATGACCGCGTTCAATTCAGAGATATCCGCTTTATAAGGGGAAATATCGCTGGCGGAGGGAGAGGGATTCGAACCCCCGGAACCGGTGAAGGCTCAACGGTTTTCAAGACCGCCGCAATAGTCCACTCTGCCATCCCTCCGGTTGGTATTCTATATCAATGGCGTGTTGTTGTGGGTTGCAGACCCGCGACTAGTCGCGGCTCAAGTTGGTGGGGGAGAGGTATTCTATAGCAATGACGTGTTCCTGTGGGAGGCAGACCCGCGACTGAAGTTGGTTCAAGGGGGGGAATGCCGGCAAGATGCCGGCCTACGGGGGGGATGGCGGCTGTTGTCGGCGCTACGGGGGTCCGGAGGGGTGCCGGGGGGCCATGTCTCTACTCGATGAGGGTCATTCCGCCCATGTACGGCTGGAGTGCGGTGGGCACCACGACGCGGCCGTCGTCGAGCTGGTTGCTCTCCAGTATTGCCGCTACCGTGCGCCCTATCGCCAGGCCTGAGCCGTTCAGTGTGTGGACGAACCTGGGTTTTCCGCCGCTTGCGGGTTTGAACCGGATGTTCGCCCTGCGGGCTTGAAAGTCGGTGAAGCATGAGCAGGATGATATCTCCTTGAACTCGCCAGCCCCTGCCATCCAGACCTCCAGGTCGTAGCACTTCGACGAGGCGAAGCCCAGGTCACCGGTGCTGAGGCACACGACCCTGTAGTGAATACCGAGCCTCTTCAGGACCTCCTCGGCGTTGGCGGTCAACGACTCCAACTCGTCTAAGGAAACGTCCGGGTGAACGAACTTCACCATTTCCACCTTGTTGAACTGGTGCTGGCGGATGATGCCCCTGACGTCCTTCCCATAGGTGCCCGCCTCTCGCCGGAAGCAGGGGGTATAGGCGACGTACTTACGCGGCAGTTCCTCCTCGGCCAGGACCTCCCCCCGGTGGATGTTGGTGACCGGGACCTCGGCGGTGGTAATCAGTATGAGATTATCGTCTCTGCACCAGTACATGTCGTCGCCGAACTTGGGAAGCTGCCCAACGCCCTCGAACGACTCCTGGTTCGCGAGTATCGGCGGGAAGACCTCGGTATACCCGTGCTCCTTTGTGTGTATGTCCAGCATGAAGTTGATGAGAGCGCGCTCCATCAGGGCCGCCGCTCCCTTGAGCAATGTGAAGCGTGCCGAGGCTATCTTGGCGCCCCGCTTGAAGTCCAGTATGTCCAGCGCCTCCCCTATCTCCCAGTGCGGTCGCGGCTCGAAGGTGAAGCGCGGGGGCTTGCCCCAGGTCCTCACCTCCTCGTTGGCCGATTCGTCGGGACCCACCGGCACGGACTCCTGGGGGATGTTGGGGATGTCCATCATCAGTTCGGTTCTCCTGGCCTCCACCTCCCGGACCTCGGCGTCCATCTCCTTGATACGTTCAGATATCTCGCGCATCCGCTCCACTATCTGGCCGGCGTCTTCCCCCTTTTTCTTCAACGCTGCTATCTCTTCGCCCGCCACGTTGCGCTGGCGCTTCAGTTCCTCGACCTCGACCAGGATGGCACGGCGTCTGCTGTCCAGTTCCAGGATGCCGTCGACGTCCGTGACGTCAGCGTCCTTCCCGCGGTCGAGGATCGCCTGCTTTACGATGTCCGGTTCATCCCTGATGAGCTTGATGTCGAGCACGGCTTGCTCCTGTCTCTTCCGTGTTCCTGTTGTTATTATAACGAACCGGGAGCCCTCCGCAGTAACCGTCCCCCCAAGACAAAGCGGGGAATGCCGGCAGGGTGCCGGCGCTACAGGGGGGGAGTTGCTTGTGGTTCCTCCCCGGCGGGGGGTGGGGGAATGCCGGCAGGGTGCCGGCGCTACAGGGGGGGGAGATGCTTGTGGTTCCTCCCCCGGAAGGGGGAGAAAAAACAGGTGGTGTCCCCCCGCGGGGGGGGATGGCGGCTTTTGCCGGCGCTACGGGGTGGTTGCCGCGGGGTAGGAGCCCAGAAGCTTGAGTTCTCGGAGTTTCCCCTCCAGGTTCTCAATGGCGGTAGACACGCCCTCGTCGTCCTTGTGCCCCTCGATGTCTATAAAGAAGTAATACTCCCCAAGCACCTTTCTTGTCGGCCGGGACTCTATCCTTGTCAGGTTTATTCCGTGCGAGGCGAACTCCTGGAGTATCTCCAGAAGGCTGCCGGGTCGGTTCTCCTTGATGAAGCAGATTATCGACGTCTTGTCGGTGCCCGTTCGGGGAGTGTGCTCCTTTCCCACCACAACGAACCGCGTCACGTTGTGCGGGTGGTCCTCCACGTCGCGCTCTATCACCTCCAGGCCGTAGATGTCCGCCGCCAGTTCTGTTGCGATAGCCGCCAGCGGCTCATCCGACTTCGACACCGTACGGGCGGCCTCCGCGGTGCTGTTCGCCGCGGTCACCGGCGCCTCCGGAAATCCCTCGCGGAGGAAGCGCCGGCACTGGGCGGTGGCGTGGGGGTGAGAGATGACACCGGAAACATCCTCGGCGGAAACACCCTTTCTCGCCACAAGACAGAGCCGCACCGGGAACACGACCTCCATCTCGATCAGGATGTTCGTTTCGAAAGCCAGCGTGTCGAGTGTTGCGTTCACTGACCCCTCAATGGAGTTCTCTATCGGGACCATCCCGTTGTCGACATCGCCGTCCTGCACCGCCAGCAGGACCTCGGGTACCGTCGGATACGGGACCAGTCGGTCGAAGTCACCGGTAAGGTTTGCCTCCAACGCCTCCTGGGTAAAAGTCCCCCGGGGGCCAAGATATCCTATGCTCGGCATTGCCGCTCCCCCGCTCCCCGGAACGTAGGTGCCCGCACCAGTTACGAATCCCCCGGCTTCCGGTCCAAGGGCCGCTCAACGGGGTTGTCCAGCCCCTTGAGCCGTGGCGAGTTCGGTTCTCGCCTGCTCGATCTCTGCTTGGCCGGTTTCTTTGCCGGTTCTCCCGGAGCTATCCGGTCACGTTCGGCCTTCTGCTTCGTCTCACCCCGGCTGGGGCCGGTCTTCTTCCCCCGGTCTGCCGTGGGCTCAGGGGAGCGCCCCCCCGACGACCCCACGTGAGTCGCCCTGCCGGGACGTTTATTCCTCGCGCCGGCTATGGCCCCCTCCGCCCGCGTCCCACCTTTGCCAGACTCAGCGGGCTTTCTCCGTTCCGGCTCACGCTCGGCGGCGGGCTTTCTCGCCGGTTGCTCCCGCGTTGCCGCCTTCGGCCTCTGACGGCGCTCCTCCGGCTCGGCGCGGCTCTCAAGACGAACAGGCTGCTCCAGGGGTTCCTTATCGTGGAAAAGGCGAAGGTTCGCTATCTTCTCCTCGTGCTCGACGTCCCTGGCCTCCCCCGGCAGCGCCCCCTTCTCCTTGCTCTGCATGGCAAGTCGAATGGCCTCCTTCTCCTCCGGTGAAAGGTCGTACTTCGACTCCCGCTCGACTATCGGCTTTGTGTAGGTCCTCGAATCGGATCGACCGTATATCGAGCTGAAGATCAGGCCGTTCCCCCTGTCATCAAGCAACGCCACCGCGAAGCTCAACAGCCCCCCGAGGTCCCGGAACGCGTCAAACCGCACGACACCAACGTGCTGGATGGTCCCGGCCATGCGCCGCAGCACAAGTGCGTACATCTCGGACAGCCCGTCAACTTCCTCGATGAGCTTGTCGACCTGCGCGATGTTATCGTTTACTATCTCCACAAAGTTCTGGCCCCTGGTGTCGCGCAGCAGAAGCTCACACTCGCCCTCCAGCCTCCGGATGCGCCAGAGTAGGTATGCCACCAGCATGACCACAAAGGCCAACACTGCCGATATCACTACCACAAACGCTGTTATGTTGTTCTGGATCACGAATCCGCGCCTTTTCTGACGGCCCCGGACGGTCCGGCTTTTACTCCTGTACCGACCAAACCACAAGTCGTACGATTATACAATAGGGGGCGGTGGCATTTCACCCGGTCCGGGGAGTACGGTCAGTAAAGCGCTGTGACATCTTTTCTTTACCTTTGGGGCCGGGGAGCTGGGTCGGTACGCCGCCAATGGTATATAATGTTGTTAAAAGGCGTCAATTATTATGGACTCAAACCTCAAGGACAAGTACTGCCAGTTAAAGAAGAGCCTGGGAAACATGGGAAGCGCACTTCTCGCCTTCTCCGGGGGCGTCGACAGCACGCTGTTGCTGGCGGTGGGGAAAGAGGCCCTGGGCGAGAACTGCATCGCTGTAACCATCCACTCACCACTACACCCTGTCCCCATGCTGGAGGGCGCCGCGGCAATGGCCACCCGCATCAATGTGGAGCATATCACCGTCGCGACCGATGAGCTCGAAAACGAGAGTTTCTGCGCCAACCCCCCCGAGCGCTGCTATCTATGCAAGCATGACAGGTTCGGAAAGCTCGTCGAGATGGCTACCAGGGAAGGTATTTCCGAGGTCATCGACGGCACTCAGCTTGGCGATATAGGCGACTACCGTCCGGGAGTCGAGGCGGCGGCCGAGCTTGGCGTGCGCAGCCCGCTGCTGGAAGCCGGTTTCCAGAAGTTCGAGGTAAGGGCCCTCTCCAGAGAGCTGGGGTTGTCCACCTGGAACCACCCTTCAAGCACCTGCCTGGCGACCCGCATACCGTACTCGGAGAAGATCACACGGGAGAAGCTGTCCATAATCGAGAGTGGAGAGCGGTTCCTGACCGACCTGGGGCTTTCGCAGGTACGACTGCGGTACGTCGACGACAGGACCGCGCGCATCGAGGTGAGCGCCGCTTCCATTCCCACCCTGGCCTCCGACGGAACCCGGCAGAGGGTGCTGAACAGAATGATGGACCTTGGCTTTATCTACGTTACGGTGGACCTGGCCGGATACCGCACCGGCGCTTTGAACGAAGTACTGCGGGAAACCTAAGTGCTTCGTTCCATGAATAGGGTTAAGCACCGAGAGCGTCGATGCGCCGCTCCGGCAAGGCGCGCGACTCAGTGCCCCGCTCCATGGGTACGGTTGTGCACCGAGAGCGCCTCTGCGCCGCTCCGGCAAGGCGCGCGACTCAGTGCCTCGTTCCATGAATACGGTTCTGCACCGAGAGCGTCGAAGCGCCGCTCCGGCAAGGCGCGCGACCGAGACGTACTCTTGGAGTACTTCGAGGGAGCGGAACGCGGCCGGTGTGGATGCAGCGGCGTTCGAATGCCAGCGTATCCATGGAGCGGGGCACTTATGCGTACTTCTGTAGTACTTCGAGGGAGCCCAACGCAGCCGGTGTGGATGCAGCGGCGTTCGAATGCCAGTGTATCTATGGAGCGGGGCACTATAACGTACTCCTGGAGTACGTCGAGGGAGGGGAACGCAGCCGGAGTGGATGCAGCGGCGTTCGAATGCCAGCGTATTTATGGAACGAGGTACTAAGTGGCTGCTGACTACTCCCTGGAGTTCGCGTGAGCTACGAAGATGCCCTTCTGGAGTTACTCATACAGGTGGAATCCGGTCGGACCCCCCCGGTGGAGGCGCTCGACCGGTTGCGCTCACTGCCTTTCACGGACCTGGGATTCGCCAAGGTAGATCACCACAGGGAGCTCAGGCAGGGGCTGGCCGAGGTGGTCTACTGCGAGGGTAAGACCTCGGAGCAGATCAGGGGGATTGCCGGCGCACTCCTGGAGAAGAACAAGGGGAATATCCTCCTCACCAGGGCCGGCCCCGAGATATACAGTATCGTCAACGAGCTTGATGGGCGCGCCGTCTACCACCCGGAGGCGCGCGCGGTAACCGTGGAGCGCGACACCTCGGAGCCGTTCGGGCTTGTATCGGTCGTTTCCGCCGGGACGGCGGACACGCCGGTGGCGGAGGAGGCGCGGGTCACAGCCTCCATCATGGGAAGCAGGGTCGAAGTGTTCTACGACGTGGGTGTCGCGGGGGCGCACCGGCTGCTCAATTATCGCGAGCGGCTCGTGCGCTCAAGCGCTATCGTGGTTGTGGCCGGCATGGAGGGAGCGCTTGCGAGTCTGGTCGGCGGGCTTGTTCCGTGCCCGGTGATAGCGGTCCCGACCAGCGTGGGGTATGGGGCCAGCTTCGGGGGCCTCGCCGCGCTCCTTGCGATGGTGAACTCGTGCGCGGCCGGGGTCTCGGTTGTCAACATAGACAACGGTTTCGGGGCCGGTTATACGGCGGGGTTGATAAACCGCATGGTTAACGCCGGGGAGGAGGATCGTTGACGTTAGCATACTTCGATTGCTTCAGCGGAATAAGCGGGGACATGATTCTCGGGGCAATGGTGGACCTGGGTCTCGACCTCTCCGACCTCACCGGGGCACTTAAGTCCCTGGACCTGGAGGAGTTCCACCTGGAGGTACGCGAAGTCGCGAGTTACGGGCTCCGCGCGACCAAGGTGGTCATCACAGTTCCCGAGAGTATCCTGGTAAGGACCTTTAACAACATCCGCGACCTGATAGAGAACAGCCCCCTGCCGAACACGGTGAAGGCCAAGAGCCTGGAGATCTTCATGCGGCTCGCCCGCGCGGAGTCGGTGGTGCACGGCAAGCCGATCGACCAGGTTCACTTCCACGAGGTCGGCGCTGTCGACTCAATCCTGGACATAGTCGGCGCCGCCTACGGCTTCGAAGCTCTCGGTTTCACGGAAGTGCTCTCCTCCCCGCTGCCGCTCGGCCACGGCATGATGAAGACCCAGCACGGTTCAATCCCCGTCCCCGTTCCCGCCGTGCTGGAACTCCTGGAGGGCACCCCTACTTACAGCAGCGGCATCCCCACCGAAACGGTTACCCCTACCGGCGCCGCGGTCATCAAGTCTCTTGCGACATCGTTTGGTAACGCCCCACCGATGGTCCTGGAGAAGATCGGGTACGGCGCGGGAACCAAGGACCTCGGCGTCCCAAACCTGCTTCGCATCGTTACCGGCGAGCCGGGTTACCTCCTCGCTGAGTCCGAGGAGCTTGCCTGCCAGATATCAACCAATATCGACGACATGAACCCGGAGTTCTATGACTACGTTATCGAGCGGCTACTTGGAGCGGGGGCCCATGACGTATGGCTGACGCCCATCCAGATGAAGAAGACACGCCCCGGGACAATCATCACGGTGCTCTGCTCCCCCGGAAACGCCGGTGCCTTCAAGAAGATACTGCTGGAGGAAACCAGCACATTCGGCCTTCGTACGGTATCCGTCATGAAGAAGGCGATAGACCGTGAGGTCATCACTGTCGATACCGCCTGGGGTCCCGTGAGCGTGAAGGTTGGCAGGGATGGAAACCGCGTCACCAGCGTATCCCCCGAGTTCTCCGACTGCGCTCAAATAGCCGGTGAGCACGGGGTTCCCATCAAGGAGGTCTTCCAGGAGGCACAGTCCCTCGCCCGGCAGAAGTTCGACCCCGGGCCTGATGTCGATTGAGGCGCTTCTCCACCACGTCGCCTCAACTCCCAGCCTCACCCTTTGAGCCGCGGGTTCAGCCGCGGATCGGGGATGCGGACTGCTGCACGCTCAAGTGGTGTTTGGAGCGATTTCCCCTTGTAGCGCCGCCTTCCAGGCGGCATTCGCCACGACTGATGCCGGCAAGTTGCCGGCGCTACGGCCTTCGTATATCGGTTCGAGAACCCGGTCCGGGGGGATGCGGACTTGGGTACGCGCTCAAGGGGAAAACGGCGGTAGAAAAACTGGCCGGTTACTCGGACCTCATTATGAAGGTGAGCTCTGTTTCGTTGTTGTCTACCTTGCTTTCCCCCTCAACGGGCCCCGCTATGACCTTCATGATGTTTGCCTTGTCGGTGCCGGTCGCCGGCTTCAGTTCCTCGAACACCAGTGCCGCGGTCTCGCCGGCTTTCAACCTTGTTATCTTCTGTGTTTCCTTCTGTGGTGTCCCCTCCGGGTCGATATTCAGAGTAACCACAACAGAGACATCCTCCTCTACCTGGTTGCCCTGGTTCTCTACCGTTACCTTCACCGTGAACGTGGTTGAGAACGGCAGTATGGATACCCCCGACTCGGTGCGGTCCACCCTTGCCGGCGACGTCGTCATTCCCACAATCGCCACGCCGTGAACCTCTTCTCCGGTCTCGGCACCCGATAACCCCTGGATGTAAGTAACGACCGCCGCGGTGCACGCATTGTCCATATTCGCCACATACACCGAATCCGCCACCTTCTCGAAGCTCAGGTTCGCCGCCTTCAGCTTCCCCTCGAGAGTGCCCCTGAACCGCTGGAGCGCCTCGTCACTGATCACGAGGTCCATCAACCCTTCGCTCATCATGGCCACCGCTTTCTCAGTATCCTTGTTGTCAAGCACATCGAGGATCGAGGCGCGGTACTTGTCAATGCCGGCGGTACGCAGGTCGAGTGTAAGCTCAAGCGACGGCTGGAGCCCCGTCGCATTCTCCGGGACCTTCATCTTCTTGGCTTCTTTGGCTATCTCCTTGCAATCCTCCACCATCTGGGTCAGCTTTCGTGAAGCATCGTCCCTGGAAACCTCAGCGATGCCCTGGCGCAGGGCGTCGAACTGCGTTCCCACCGTCGACGAGCGGGTGATCAGCTTGTTGGATTCCGTAGTGTACTCCCGTAGTTCCTCGTTCTCCCTGGCCTCCTGGTTTCCGCCACAGCCCCTTCCGAAAACCCAGCAGAAAACGAGCGCCACTATTATGCCCACGACAATGAGGACTGTTGTCCTTCTCTTCGCCATCGTACTCTTGGAAGACCCTGTCCGCCTTCCCCGGATGGGGCGCCCCCTCCGGCCGGTTGAGTACCTCGGCTGATTGCTCCTTTTAGACTCCGCCATATACCTAACCCTGGTGACCGCCCATGTCATCCGCTTCTGGTGGGCGAGGAGGGATTCGAACCCTCAAGCCCTCTCGAGCACAGGACCCTGAACCCTGCGTGTCTGCCAGTTCCACCACTCGCCCTCTGAAAAGCCAAGCCGCGAGATTCGCGGCGCCGGGTAGATCACTCTTCCTCCGAGGAGGTCAGAACGTCCACGATCTCCCCATCGGTGGCCCGAACCAGGTCGTACGACCTTATCTTCAGTATTGCCGTGGGCTCACCGCTGCCAGTATATATCACATCTTCTCTCAAGGTGTAATAGTCAATGTACGCCGGCATCTCGGTCTTGTGAGCCACCGGCGGGATGTCACCGGTAAGGTATCCGGTCAGGGGCGGTATCTCGTCACTGGCGACTCGCTCCACGACCTGGCCGCCTGTCACCCTCTTGAGCTTGGTTATGTCAACCTCCCGGTCCCCCGGGACAATAACAATCGAGGGTTTTCCATCTACCCTGAACAACTCCACCCTGGCAAGCTGTCCGGGCTCGAGGCCCAGCGCGACGGCCGCCCTCCGGATACTCCCGGCGCGCCCCGAGAGCTTGAATACCTCGTGTGGGATATCGAGCTCCTGCAGGTAGTTATGAACGTCTACGCTCGAGTACATATCAACCGGTCCCCCCACCGGAGGCCACGGCAACCGCTGGGCTCCCGGCCTGTCGCCTTTCCGTGCCATCAAGGTTCTTGGGGGCGCCAACAGCTACCGCCCCTGCGAATGGAACAATCCCCTGGAACCCAACGGCGCACCGATGGCCCTCGTCGCTGTGGAAGTTACAGCTTTACTTCATGCCACCCTTACGCCCTATCTTCTGATAGAACTCAGGGCCATACCTCTTCTTGGTGGTCTGGCCGCCTTTCTTCCCCCCGACGCTCCCAATCTTGCTGTAGAAATCGGAACCGTACTTCTTCTTGGTGGCCTGTCCACCTTTCCGGCCCGCCTCACTGCGGGTCATCTTCGCTTTCGCCAAGATTATCGCCTCCCCGTTGTTGATCATTCCACGGTGTCCTACTTAATGAGAGCCCTTATGGCTGTCATTCGCTTGCTCTATTATCCCACTCCATGAGCAACAATTCCAGTTGGTTGCTTACCTTCAGCGCGATGATTACCGCTACCGGGGAGGGGCGGGCAGCGTACCTATCCCGTCGGGGGGATGACCCCGCTCCGGGAACTCCCTAACCGGACGACCCCTCAGGCACCCATCGATATCCAGCTGTTACGACCGCTGCCGCTTTTCCGTAGTGCCTCGTTCCATAGATACGGTTAAGCACCGAGAGCGTCGATGCGCCGCTCCGGCAAGGCGCGCGACCGAGACGTACTCCCGTAGTACTTCGAGGGAGCGGAACGCAGCCGGTGTGGATGCAGCGACATTCGAATGCCAGCGTGTTTATGGAGCGAGGTGCTTAAGCAACTTGACATTGGTTGTACGGTGTATATAATTTCATTACTTTGGGCAGGTAATAAACTGCGATTATTTTCGCTGAATCGGGAGGGAGGTGTAACCGTGGAGCCAAAGGATGTTCCTTATCTTCTCTTGGGTGCCATGAGTACCATCAGGGAAGAAACGAAGAAGACCGTCGACGACCTTGTCGAGAGAGGCAAGAAGGGCCCGGGAAAAGGGTCCAAGGGGCTTGCCCAGGCCGACAAGGCAGTAAAGGATCTCGTTGACAAGGGCAGGAAAGAACGAGAGGACCTCCTGAACGCCATAGGTAAAGAGGTCACCCGGATTCTCGATAGTATGGGTGCTATCACCAAGACCGACATCAGGTCGCTGGAGAAGAAGCTCGCCAAGATCGAGAAGAAACTCAAGTAGGCGCGGCAACGCATCTAGAACCAGAAACACAGGAAATGAGGTATTGCCATGGATTTGAACGACATGCCTTATCTCTTGCTCGGGGCCCTCGCGTCGGTCAGGGATGACTCCATTAAGACCGTCGACGACATGGTGGGCAAGGGCAGGGAGCTAGCTGAAGGTACTAAGTCAAAGGCCAGAAGCGTAGCGGACGACAAGAAGCTGGAAGCTACGATCCAGGAACTTGTCAAGAAGGGCAGGAAGGAAAGCAAGGAGCTGGTGGAAGCTGTCGGCAAAGTAGTAACTGACACGCTCGACTCCCTCGGCATCGTAACCAAGGCCGACATCAAGGATATCGACCGTAAGCTTTCCGAGCTCGAGAAGATGGTTTCCGGAAAGACCGCAAAGAAGAAGCCTGCCAAGAAGAAGGCGGCGAAGAAAAAGGCCAAGAAACAGCCTGCCAAGAAGAAGGCGGCAAAGAAGGCCTAGGCGGCTTATGACGGACAAATAAAAACCCGTGACCGTTAGGTCGCGGGTTTTTTGTTCTCTATTGTCGTCGGTTCCGCCAGTTCCCGGTGGGAGCCGTCAGGGACTTCAGTCCAGGAACGCATCCTCGTTGCTCCCGCCCGCGGGCCCGCCGGCATCGACCTCGGGAGGTGTCGGCCCTCCTACCGGGGGCCCCCCGACCACGATCTCCTCCGGCTCCAGGAGATCTTCGAAAGGCGGCACCCTCTCTATTGATTTCCTGGAGATCAGGTTACCGACTATGCCCACGAGCAGAAGCAAGGCGCCGACTCCAAGGGCAATGTCAAAGTAGACCAGCATCAACGACCCCGAGTCTCTGAAAGTCTGGAGCACCACGCCCTTATACAGGCCCGCCGCGGTACCCTTCCACAGAAACCGGCATCCTATGCGTATGTAGATGGAGGCGGGCAACGCCGCCGCAACAACTATTACTCCCGCGCCGATCATCTTGCCCCACCCGCGGCAGAATATCAGGAACGGCACCGCGAACAGCAGGGCCATGCTTCCCAGGATTATCAACGGCCAGACCAGCACCTGGTGGGTTTTCCGGTTCAGCGAGGCGAGGAACGTTTCACACGTCGCCTTACCCCTCTCCTCGCCGACGCCCTGCGCGGGCTTCATCGGGAGGTCGCCGTAATATCCCTGGTTGTACAACTGCCGCTCGATCTCCAGGATGACCGAATCGGCGAGTTCCTCGGACCCCAGGGACGTGATTGTTTCAGCCTCCACTGATATGTCGACGCCGACGTCAGGTATCATGATCTGCGCGTTCTTCTTCTTGCGCGCTTTCGCCTTGAGGTCCTGGTAGTTCTCCTCTACCGCGCTCCTCGCGCTGGTGGCGATATCTATCACCGGAACCGCTATCTCCTGGGCCGCGCCCCGCCCTGATATCCTGTAGAGCCCCGCCGTGGTGAGAACCAGAAACAGCAACAAGGTGGTCAGTATCCCGAACACCCACTTCATATCGACGCGCCAGTGAGTGCTTTCGGCCCTGGTCAACTCCTCGAACCCTATGTTCTCAATCGGTTGGAACGGCGGCATTAGCGGGGCCGACGGCAACCCGCGGACATCGCCTCCCAGCGGCAGGAACGCCGGTGGATAGAGGTACGGGGGCATCGGCTGGACAGGCTGCGGAGGCACAACCGGTATCGGACCGGTCTGCTCGTCGGGAGGGTGTCCTCCACCAGTTTCCACCGGAGGGCCTTGCTGGTAGCCCGGGGGGTAACCGTAGAACGCGGCAGGAGGATACACCGGCGGGTACCAGTAGGGTTGCGGCGGGTACTGTCCGTATCCCTGGAACCCCGGGGTCTGTTGCGTTGCCGCCTCAGGGGACGCGGGCCCCTGTGGCCGTTCCGACTCGCCGGTTTCAGGGGTTTCCGGTGGGGGGGCCGCCACCTTCCTCCTGCCGGCTTTCTCTACCGCGGGTGGAACAGCCGCTCCCGGGCGGCTGCCCACTCCGTTGACGGGCGGGGGCGGGGTTGTCGTCCTTCTTTCAGGTTCTGCCCGGCCTTTCTCCTCCGGGGCGTTCGCTGCCTGCTTCTCCTTTCGCCTCTTCTCTGAGGGCGGTCGGGGTTGCTCCTGTTGTTGCGCGCCAGGGGTGGGGATCGGCTCCGGCAGCGGCGCTTTTTGCTCTCCGGGGGCCCGGGGGTGCTCTTCGACACTATGTATCGTGGGCGGCTCCGGGGCCGGGTACACCTGGCGCCCCGCTTCGCCCGGGGTCAGCCTGGTTTCGCTTCCGGCCTCGGCTGCTTCTTCTTTCTTCCTGCGCCTCTTGCTGCGCCTCTTGTGTTTTTTCTCGTAGCCCATGTTTTCCCCCGCGGAAGCGTCGGTGTTCGCAAGCACTCCAAGTGCCCCGTCTCACAATTACAATGGCATTCGAACCCCGCTGCATCCGCTCCTGCTGCGTTCCGCTCCCTGCGACGTACTCAGTGAGTACGCCTCAGTCGCGCGCCTTGCCGGCGCGGCGCACCGACGCTCTCGGTGCGTCACCGTACTTATGAGACGGGACACTGGCAATTTCTTCTACACTAATAGTATTCCCGCCTGCCGGCTTGTTTCCCTTATCGCACGACCGTATCCCCGAATCTCTTCAGGGACAAAACTTTAATCGCAGTTCTTCCGTACACCCCCCGATGCGGACTGAAGTCCGCACACAAGAGGATGATCGGCCCGGAGGGCGACAGGAGTGGCGCCCCTCAAAAGGGAGGGATTGCGTGCCACCTGTAGAGTCGGCACCTTGCCGGCATCCGGGGGGGCGTCCTTCAATTCCAGGGGGAGAGAAGAAGCGTGCTCGCCGCTTCTTCGGCGACCTTCGCCCTTGTGTACGGGAGCGGCAGGTATTCGACATTGCGCCAGTGCGGGAAGTGGTCCTTGTAATGCGGGCTCAGCCGGTGCCCCGACTGGCCCACGTCAAGGACCGCCCTCGACTTGTCGAGGTCACTGAAGTCGATCAGCATCCTCAGCACCGGCCCGGCGCAGGCCACCTTGCTCTCGCTGTCCGGGAATATCGGTACGTTAAAGGTGCCGCCCAGCGTCCCCCGGGCCAGCAACTGCGCCAGGCTGTCGCTTACCGGTGGCGACGCGTTTACCGTGTCCCCCTCGCCGTCGCGCGGGACGGGACCCACGTTGAGGATCCTGTTCAGGGGCCAGGCAATGCCCAGAAGGTGCTGGAACGTCAGGTGGTGCACGCGGCCCCACTTCCACGCGGACTGGTCGTCCGTCCCGAAGACCGATACCAGCTCGCGCACACCCTCCTCCAGCGCGTCCAGGACGAGACGCCTGTACGATGTGCTCCCCGGCGGGAGCCAGTACTCATCCTTGCCTTCAAGCACGTTCTCAATCGCCAGGCTGACGGTGGGCCAGCTCGTGATGTAATCCTGGTAGAGCGAGCTTCCAAGCCGGTGCCTCAAGAGCTTCTCCCGCAGCAGCTCCCACGAGTAGAAGTATATTGACATCGCTACCGAGTCGGCCCTTGCCTGGTGGTCCCACTCCTCCAGCCGCCGTACCGCTTCCGTCGCCGCCGGGGAGAGGTCCTCTCCCGGGGCCGCGTCTACCGCCATCTCGGCAAATCGCTTCCCGGGGAAAGTGAACACGTCGGCGTGGATCGCCGGCATCTCCTCGAGAGACCACTTCTCCTTCTCCTGGAGCAGCTGGGTTATCCGACCGTTCCTGTACGGGGCCTCCCACGCCTTTGTGATTATCTCGGTGTACCCTTCGCTGACCACCTTCGAGTTCGCGGTCACGATGAGGCCCTCATCCGGGTTCAGCACACGGGGCATATTCTCGAACGGCACGTACCCTTCCCACTCGTAGCCCTCACTGTCGCCGGGGTACGGAACCGTCCCGTCCCCCCCGGCGCGCCGGGGGATCTTCGCCGCGCCCAGGTAACCGATGTTGCCGTCAACGTCCGCGTACACCTGGTTCAGGGCGGGCCCGACGAAGTTCTCGAGCGCGCCCACGAACTCCTCCCACGAACCGGCTTTGTTCTGCTTCAGCATCGCCTGCAGCGAGTCGAGCGTCGTGTCCCGTCCAACCCACTTCATGGCGAGCCCCTTGTTCCCCTTCCTCCTTATGACCGGCCCGTGCCGGGTCGAGAGTATCCGGAGCGTGCGCGGCCTTGAGAAACGGACCTTTACCTGCTTCTCCACGACATCGGCCTCAACCCACTCTCCCTCGCAGAGGTACCGGTTGGATTCCTCCGACTCGAACGTCTCCACGTAGAGATCCTGCGTGTCCGGCACCAGGCTGGTGGCGCTCCAGGCGCAGTACCCGTTGTGCCCGTACGCTATTACCGGTAGCCCGGGGAATATCGCGCCGATGACATCGCGATTCGGGGATTTCAGGTGACAGAGGTAGAGGACGCCCGGCACGTTGTGCTGGATATGTGGGTCGCCTGCCAGGATGGGCTTGCCGGTCATCGTTCGTGAGCCGTCCAATACCCAGTTGTTCGAGCCGAATACCGACCGGCTTGATATGCCCTTCAGCCACTCCCCGCCCCCGGACTCGCTCTCGAAACCCCAGTCAATCTCCTCGCCTGGTTCAATGGTCCGGGCATCCGGCCCGGGGCCGTCCACCTTGAGCGGCGGGTTGTTGTAAGCGGCCGTCTCCGGCAGGAGTTCCATCGCCCTCTCGTATCCCAGGCTACGTATGAGCTTCTCCCTCATGAGATCGGCAAGCCAGAACGAGTCGAGCAGCCAGGAGATGAAAACACCCATAGTGAGACAGTCGGCGGGCGCCCAGGGCTCAGGTCTCCCTCCAGTGAGCAAGAACTCGAACGGAAGCCGTATCCCACGCCGGGACAGGAACTCGTTGATACCGTCACAGAATGCCAGCAGGCACTCCAGTGACTCGGGCTCGAGGTTGTCAGCGAAGGTCTCGCCGATCTCGCTCAACCCCACGGTGCGCATGAACCGGTCGATATCCAGCGCCATGGTGCCGATCACCTCTGAAAGCCTCCCCTGGGCTACCCGGAGCATCGTCTCCATCTGCACTATTCGGTCCTGGGCCATAACGTAGCCGAGAGCCCTGTTGGCATCGACGTCGCTTCTCGCCGTTATGTGGGGAATGCCCGCCCGGTCGAACACAACCTCGACTTCCTCGTCCAGGCACCGCAGGCGCATCTTTCCGCTCATGCGAGGCATTGACAGCAACAGCCTCGTCGCAAGGTAGCCCGCGCCACCGAAGATCGCGGCCGGCACACCCACTCCCAATATCTTCCCAGCCTTCCGCATATCAACACCTCACGATCGGCTACCGGCCCTCAGCCGGCGTTCCCTCAAGCGCTCCCCGGGTAAGCAGTCCGTTGCGGGACGGCTTCTTTTCGCACTCGCTTTAAAATCATAACATAACCGTTGTCCCCTTCTTTCGGCGTTTCCCGGGCGCTATTGGGCCGTGCCCGGTTTTCCTCGCGGTGTCATTTGTTATAATCAAACAGCCCCCGCGATGGAGATCGCGTTTCCAGGCGCCCGCCGTTCTACCGTAGCGGGCACCTCGACATCGGAGGTTACGGTGACTGCAAGAATCCGCGAGACAAACTGGCTGAGGACCACGCTATGGATTGCCGCGATAGCCGCCGCGCTGGTACTGCTCCCACCAATGGCCCTGTTCCTGGTATTTGTCTTGCTTGTTCCCCCTCTTCGCAAAGCGGAGAAGAAGCGCGCGGACCCGCCTTATGAGGGTGGCGCCGTCGAGGTCTCCCCATCCAGCGTCACCGCCGGTGGGGGCCCGGTGCCGGTCAGGATCTCATACCGCGTCGGCCCGGACGGCATCAGGGAGGGTGGCGCTATTCGGCTTTGCCCCGGGAAAGTGCTCCGCTTCGGCCCGGACAGGTGGAGACTTTGCCTGCAGTGGTCAAACGGCTGGGGACGCCTGCAGCGGCGGCATCCCGAGAGGGAGGATTACCTGGACGTCTCAACGGCGGCGGACGGTGTTGTGCTTCGCGTCTCCCTTCTCGAGCGGGCGGTAGACCGGACCCTTTTCCGGTGGCTCAAGAGAAAGTTCCTGCAGAAGATGCGGTTCCCCCTCAAGCACATCGACCCGGAGGACGCATTCCTGGAGTGCCAGAAGGTGACCGTGTCGGTTGCGGAAGGGGAACTGGTCCCCGGCGACGTGTTGGATTTCGAACTGGGAAGCGGTGCGGGTTTTGTCGTGCCCCACAGCGCTATCAGCACCGACTTCGCGATAGAGGTTGATCCAGGGGGCAGGGACGAGTTCCGGCTGGAGGCGATGGTGCCCTCCTTGAGGGCCACCGGTGGGGAGCCGGCGACCATCGAGGTAGTGGCGCCATCCGTCGCCGCGCCGGGTGAAATGATCAAGGTCCTTGTTCGGTGCCTGGACGAGCGCGGCGTTTTGACCCAGGGTTTCACCGGCAGCCTGCTCCTGTCATCCTCGGGAAACGTTCAGGTACCCGCTTCCGTTGTCGTTTCCGAATCCGGTGAAGGGGTGGCATGGTTCCAGGCCGCTGTCACCGGCCCCGGCGTTTCGTATGTAACCGCCATCGACAGGAAACGCGGCCTGGAAGGTGAAAGTAACCCTATCGTCTGCGCCGGGAGGCCGGACCGTCTATTCTGGGGGGATGTCCATACCCACTCCCTGGTCTCCGACGGGACGCAGGAACCCTGGTACTACTACCACCGGGCGAAGGACCTGCTGGGCTGGGAGTTCACGTCGGTGGTCGACCACGATATCTGGAGCCTGGGCGAGGAGCAGGCCAGGTCGCCGGAGGAGTTCGAGTTGATGATGCGGGTGAACGAGGAGAACAACCTCCCCGGCGAGTTCGTCACGTTTCCGGGCTTCGAGTGGACCCAGCATTACCTGGGCCACCGCCATGTTCTGTTCGGGCCGGGGGAGAAGCCGGTGTTCCTGCCGCACACCGACCCGCTGTATGCCACCCCCGGGCTCCTGCTGGAGGCGCTCGCCGGGCAAAAGGCGCTGGTTGTCCCACACCACCCCGCCTGGAGGACCCACTTCGGGGAGATGTACTTCGATTTCGGTCCCAGGGAGAGCCCGCTCCAGCGGTTGGTCGAGGTCTACTCCCGGCATGGCAACTCCGAGTTCTACGGCTGTCCCCGGCCCATCGGCCACGTCATTCTGATGGAGGGGTTGAAGGGGAAGATCACCCGGGCGGTCATGGGCACCGAGTACGCGGGGCCCAGGTCAGGGAGTTACGTCCGCGACGCCCTCGCGGCCGGCTACCGGTTCGGTCTTATCGCCGGGAGCGACGAGCACCTGGTCGGAGTGGACCCACGCAAGAACCCCGGACTCCTCTACAGCGGAGGGATTACCGGGATTTTCGCGGGAGCGGTGACCCGTGAGGCGCTGTGGGAAGCCCTGTCAAGTCGCAGGGTCTGCGGGACGAC
Organism: Actinomycetota bacterium; assembly: GCA_018896525.1. GTDB lineage: Bacteria > Actinomycetota > Geothermincolia > Fen-727 > Anoxymicrobiaceae > JAHIPE01. The sequence continues at coordinate 780 of JAHIMR010000138.1, read as the reverse complement.
CGGCGCGCGCATCTTCATGGAGTTCCACACCGACGGGCATCCCCACGGCTCGGAGATCGAGGCCGACGGCCCGCCCCGGATTACCGGTCACGTCATCGGGACATCCGACCTCGAACTGGTGGAACTGGTTAAGTTCGACTCCGGGGGCTACTCCACGCCGTGGCAGCGGGACGGTGGTGGCCGCGAGGCAATCGTCGACTTCACCGCAGGCCCTTCCGGGAGAACTCCTTCTACTACCTTCGCGTGGTCCAGTCCGACGGCCACATGGGCTGGGCCGGTCCCACCTGGGTAGACAAATGACACGCTGGTGCCTGGCACCAGCGTGTCATCTCATCAGTGCGTCATTTTGTTGCGTATGTTGATGCTTTGTTTATTGTGCTTGTTGCTTGTCAGCGGCCGATGGTGTTGTGGCCGCCGGGGATGTCGCCCTTGTAACTGAAGTACATGGGGCGCTCGACCACAATCCCCACATTGTTGGTAACTTCCACGTATACGGCGGTGTCATCCGCCGGGCCGTCGACCGTTCCCAGAAAGTCGTTGGCGGAAACCGTTTTACGTGAGAGCGGGAGCACCATAACATCCTGCCGCTCAGTGGTACCGTCGCCTCGGATGTAAGTTATACTCACCGTCGCTCCCTTTTCCGAGGGGTTCCCCATGCACAGGTAGGTGTCGAAGCCGGGGCGGGTGGTCCCCTCGGCGAAGTACCAGGTCGATTTGGGGTAGGGGGTGCCCATTGTGTCGTGCCCCCCGGTCCAGGCGCCCTGGTAGTTGAAGTACATG
>JAHIMR010000137.1 GCA_018896525.1 Actinomycetota bacterium | reverse complement strand
CCACCCCCTAGGGGGTGGGAAAGGGAAAAAGAACGGGGAAGTGTAGTTGACATCTATCAGTCAGATGCCGGAGGCAGTTTGATGAGCGGTTTACCACTTAAGAATCGCTATAGCCTGTCCAGAGAAACCCGGCCACCGCTCACCTGCATCCTCTTTTTCGGATATCTGATAACAGCCATAGTTCTCCTCGCTCAGCATCATCCTGAACATCGAGACCTTGTGGGCCTCAAAGGTGAGCCAGTTGGGAACCGCCTCTATGAGGGCAAGGATCCAGGTTCCCTTGCCCGCTGTCTTGAGCAGGGCTTTGGTTAACATTGATGCGGCTTTTCTCTCGGTCATTTTCCACCGGTCCTTGACCTGTGACGCCATCGTCTTGATCAATCCCGTCTCGCCGGCAAGGCTCGTGGCCAAATCATAGGATTCCCTGACGGCATCAAGGTAACGGTTCTCCGACAGGCTTCTGCCAACAGCGTCTATTTGTTCTCCATGCTCGGGGAGCACCTCGGTGAACTTCTTGATGACTTCGTACTTCTCCCAGAACGTCTTGTCCAGTCGGATATCCGCAAGTAACCCCACCAGGGGATTGATGAACAGGTGCCAGGTGGTGAGTCCCGCCGCTGCCTGCTGCCTGTGGGCCGATAGAATGGTCAGGCCCTCGGGTATGATCCCCCCGAATGTGTAGAGGTCGAGATAAGGCTTGTTGCTGTCGTAGGTGAACTTTCTCTCCCCCTTCACTTCCCTCCAGTTGTCCTCGGCGTACTCCCTCCAGTCCTCTTTGTACTGGGACAGGTCATCGGTAAGAAGGCGGTAGAGGAGGGTGTGTAGGCTCGCGGTTTTGAGGATGAGCAGCGCCGTCTCTATGATACCCGGGACCTTCCAGTTCCTGGGAAGGGCGGCGGTGAGGGGGAAGGGGGTCTTGGGGTCCGCGCCTCCCTCCTCCGATGACGGGTCGTTGTAGATCAATACCCACCTGGGGACCGGGTTGGTCCAGGAGAGATCAAGTTCGGTTCCTTCCTGGAGTTCACTTCCCTCCATGGAAAGGGATGGGTCCAGCTTCAGGTCACCGCCGCTACGATGTTCGAGTTCCACGGGCCCCCAGGAGCCTCCCCCCTCCTGGGTGAGAAGCTCTCCCGTGCTTATGGCCCCCAGTGGAGGGACGGCCCTGGGAATAGACGGGGGGGGTTCCTCCCGGGTGACAGTTTGCCGTCGCTGGGCCTCGGGGGCGTTCCTTGAGGCCTCCTGGAGAAAGGAGGCCAGGGCGCCAGCTGCGGCTTGTTTCAGCTCATCGTCGGGTTCCGAGATTATGGAGGGGTCTTCCTTCATCTTTCCGGAGATGAGGTCTGCCAGGGTCCCCGCTCCCTGTCCCTGGTGTAGCGCATTCAGGATGAGAAGAGCTTCTACCGGGTCGTCTGTTATTATCCCCGGGGTAAGAAAGAGCATGGTGAGCGCCGAGGTCCTGGGGGACAGCTCAAGCTCGTACTCGGGGATGAGCTTGTCCTTCGGCGCTATGGCTTCCAGCACCACGTTCCCTTCTTGATCGGTGGCCTGGAGCAGGGCGGTTGCGGAATTGTTGAGTGATAGCTTGAAGTCACCGGAGGGGCTCACCTTCGCGCTCTTGTCCAGTCTGTAGTCTATTGAAAGGTCCTGCGGCTTGATGGGAACCCCGTCGGGAAGGAGTACCTTCCCTTTGACCTCCACCGTGCCAACGGATTTGAATAAACCCTTCTCCCGGAAGAGATAGCAGGCGCAACCGTTGGTGGCGAGCAGGCAAGCGGCGGCGGCGATGACCACGGTCACCTTGAAGGCCCTGCCTTTGTGCATCCCTGCCCTTTCCCTGTATTCGTGGCACAATCAGTCGGAGAAGCCGCCTATGGTATCGGTTCCCGCGCCGCGGGAGTTCCAGTACATGGCCCTCTTAACAGCGCAGTCCCAATAAAATAAGTAGCCGGTCTGGTCTTCCCTAGAAACACCTGGCGTGAATCAGACGTCTTCTATTCCAAGCTGGCGTTGAACTTCAATCGGGACACCTTCGTTATATCCCGCAGAACCCGCAGTGAATTCCCACCAACTGCCAGCTTCCTTCACAAAGACATATCCCTCGAAGAGGGCACCCTCAGGAATGCTCCTGTAATATGACCACGTTTCGGCTACCGCCCACTTTCGACCTTGATTATCGCAGGCGAAATCCAGCCGCTCAATATCTATGCGTAGAAAATCCGGGTTTGACGGGTTACCAATATTATTATGTATATAAGTGGTTATCCATTCCCTGTCTGCTTCGTCTTCATCTTTTTCCGTTGTTCCGGAAGAGGTATGGCTCTTCTCACTTGTTCGATTGGTTATCTCCTCATCCGAGGCGTCCGGCATCTCGGGAGGCACTACTTCCTCCGAGACAGTGCTTGCTTCGTTGCCTGTTTCACTGGTTGTCTCATGCGCCTCTTGAACTTGCTTTCCTGTCCATCTTCCGAACCAGCCGCAGCCGCTAGTTATGGCAAGTAGAAGAAACATCAAAGCGGTCACGGCGGCTATTTGTAGTTTTTTTCTCATGGACTCACCTCATTCTTACCAGTCTGCTTCTCGGTTACACAAGAGTCCCATCGGTGGCCCTCCGGGTTTAACTACCCACGGATTCTTATGAGGAGCCACCTTCTAGATCTGGTACAAATCACTGCGCCAGAGAGGATATCTTGCTTCCGTTGTGACAAGACTTCTTCCTTGCCCGTCCCGGTTCATTATCCACATCTCGTTGTTATCGTTGCAGTAGACAATCCTGGAGCCGTCAGGGGACCAGGAGAAGCCGTTGACGTTACCCTCCAGTATCAAGTTCAGATTGAAGACACTGGGTTCAATAGTGTAAAGGCCCTGTGTCTCCTGACCCCCGTATATCATTCTCCCCTCATAGAGTATCTTGTCACCGGTGGGTGACCACTTGGGCGTGACGGGGTCGCTACAGAAATCGCCCTCCTGCGGACTCATACCGTGCTGCATTATGTTGGTGAAATAACCCGTCTCATGCCCGGGATTGCCCAAGTCTATAAACCCTATCCCCCAGTAATTGTAGAGTTGTAAGTCCCGAACGATCCTGTTTCCGTCAGGGGACCAGGAAGGAGTCCCGGCCCCACAACTTTCCTGAGAGACTATTCGCTTGTTGGTCCCATCGGTATTGATCACCCCGATGCCGCCGAACCACGGCCCCCCGGTGCCATAGGCGAACATACTTCCGCTTGGAGACCACTTCGGGGCCTCTAGACTGGATGCGTCGACCTGTACAAACGATTCCCCCTGGTTTATAAGGTCGAAAACCCTGATGTCATCTGAATGGGGGTTGCATATACTGTCGCCATCGGGAGATATGTCCCAGTCGTACCCTGTTATGGGAGTGTCCATCTCCAGGAGTCCGAAAAGTTTTCGTTTATCGGTGCCGTCTGTTTTTGCCGAATAGAGCTCTTCGCCGTCACTTGTAGACGCAAACACTATCCTTTCGCCCCTTGTGGGTGGGGGAGGTGGTGGAGCAGGAGGGCCAGGTGGACCGGGCTCGTCTTGTTCCGCACTCGCCAGCATCTTCTTGAAGTCGAAGACGGTCTTGTTGTAACTTGCCACGATGTGACTGACAATCTTCATCTCAACGCCCACGTTACCCTGAAGGCCCCCATACAGCTGCCACCACGGGTTCATGTTGGGGCCCGCAACAAGCTCAAGATACCCCTCTATTGACGCGTGCGGGCCGGCGACCGTGTATAGCATCAGGGAAAGCTGGGGCTTTACGTAGCCTCGCGCGGAAGCCTTCGCGTTGATGGTGGGTGGGGTGTAGCCGAAATCGTTATCGAAGTTGCTGATCGTGTTCCAGACTCCACCGTTGTAGGAAACGCCCGCCGTAAGAGTTGCTTCCTGGCTAACACCGGTTTTCAAACTGGCGGAAACTTCTCCTTTTGCCCCGATTATCAACGATAGAGTGGGAACTATTACCACCGGAACAGGGCCTACCATGAAGGTAATGGGGCTGAACTTATAAGATGCGGCTTCTATTTCCTTTTTTATTTCCACAAGTGAGATGCCGGCATATAGTTCGGCATCAAACTGTTCGTTCAGTGATACGGTAAAAGTGAACTGCTCAAGCTTCGGCGGGTCCCAGAACTTCAAGGGGTTGTAATCAATCTTGACCTTGCAGTCGAATTCCGGCTCGAAAACGGTAGACCCGGAAAGCCTGATCTGGTCGCTTTTGGTGTTTTCGTTGCCATCATGGTCGTAGAGTACGACGTTGAATGGGACCTTGAACTGCGGGCCGTTTGCGGCGGTTACACTTTCGAGCCTGCCGACTCCCGCCGCAAGCGCCTCGGAACTTGCCACGTCTTCAGGGACAAGGGTCCTGCTAATAGAAACCGTACCGCGCGAAATCCCCTCCTCCAGGGTGGCATCAGCAGTGGTAAACACGATCGATGATTCTTTTTTCTCAATCGACTCGACCCCGCGGAGCATGCCGTTTGGGGTCTTATCGCTGGTATCGAACACCATGATGTCATCCGGGGCAATGGAATCGAGGCCTGGGGTGTCCTCTTTAAAGGTAATAATCCTCTCATCGCTGGAAATGGAGATTATGTTGTCGGCCATTGCCTGGTCAATAACCTTGGTAGTATCGGGTATTTCTATCGTTTCAGGTAAATACCCGATCGAGTCGTGTCCCCCAATCCTGCCTCCCCAGTAGACGGATCGCTCACAGACCACCGGCACATCGGAAGTGACTTCGGTGGAGACACTCCACTCGTCGGGAACAGTATCAGCCACATTGACAGTCTGGCGCGTGCTTGGTTCAAGCACCAGCGAGGGTCCCGTTACGGCCCCCGATGGTGTCATGTATGTTAGAGACACGGTGGCGGTATCCTGGGAGGGGTTCTGCACCAGGATCCATGTTTCAAAGTAATCTTCCCCCGTGGATCCCTCGGCAAGGTACCAGTCCTGTCCCGGTATGGTCACGCCGATCGAGTCGTGCCCCCCAATTCTCTCTCCCCAGTAGACGGATCGCTCACAGACCACCGGCACATCGGAAGTGACTTCAGTGGAGACACTCCACTCGTCGGGGACAGTATCAGCCACATTGACAGTCTGGCGCGTGCTTGGTTCAAGCACCAGCGAGGGTCCCGTTACGGACCCCGATGGTGTCATGTAAGTTAGAGACACGGTGGCGGTATCCCGGGAGGGGTTCTGCACCAGGATCCATGTTTCAAACCCTCCCCTTGTAGATCCCTCGGCAAGGTACCAGTCTTGTCCCGGTATGGTCACGCCGATCGAGTCGTGCCCGCCGATCCTGCCTCCCCAGTAGACGGATCGCTCACAGACCACCGGCCTGTTTGAGACGACTTTCGTAGAGACGCTGAAGACTCCAGGGAGGGTATCCGCGATATTGAATGTCATTCTGGAATTTGGTAACAGATCTTCCCGGGGTCCTTCAACTGACCCCTCTGAAGTCATATAAGTTAGTTCCACTGTCGCGTTTGCATCGTTGGGATTCTGCACCAGGATCCAGGTTTCAAAATCTCCCCCAGTGGATCCCTCGGCAAGGTACCAGACATGATCCGGCGACGTCACGCCGATCGAGTCGTGCCCGCCAATTCTCTCTCCCCAGTAAACGGATCGCTCACAGACCACCGGCACATCGGAAGTGACTTCGGTGGAGACACTCCACTCATCGGAAATAGTATCAGCCACATTGACACTCTGGCGCGTGCTTGGTTCAAGCACCAGGGAGGGTCCCGTTACGGCCCCCGATGGTGTCATGTAAGTCAGCGATACGGTGGCGGTATCCCGGGAGGGGTTCTGCACCAGGATCCAGGTTTCAAACCCTCCCCTTGTAGATCCCTCGGCAAGATACCATGTGGTTCCACTTGTTGTCTGGCTTGAAACGGGTGCCCGTAGGTCCTGTGCTTGGCCATGATCACCTGTTACCGGAACAATAATCAGGCTTGTTACAATAACAATAACTGTTACCCAACATAGCCATGGATATTTCATAGACTTAAGCTTCATTTGTGTCTACCCCGTTAAAACCAGCGCCTTTCCGGCGATCTTTCAATTCCAAGGGGCCCCGCGGTGGGCGCCCTCCGGCCGGGTTGACGCCCACCGCTCCCCATTGCCCTTATCCCTGATGATGGCCTGTTCCTCGATCAGGCCCAAGGACATCGGCATTCTTGTCAAATCAGACTTTCTTGAAGACAAGCTCCGTCGTACCGAGGCTGATTTTGTCTCCATCGTCCAGAATGGCCTTTTGAATCTCCTGGCCGTTTACATTGGTGCCGTTGGCGGACCCCAGGTCGTAGAGGATGAACTTGCCGTTGTCCATCCTCAACCTGGCATGTTGCCTGGAAATCTCTACATCAGAGGGGATTACCAGGTCGTTGGATGAATCCCTGCCGATCTTGACCTGTTCCCTGGAGACCTTGTATTCCTTGCCGGTTCCCGGCCCGCTCCTTTTCACCAGCCACCCCAGGGTAGGCCCTTCATTCTTCTCCGCGGTTCTCACAGTGCGCTTCGCCTCCCGTGGCTTTACCAGGGTGCTTCCACCACCGCGGCTCCCCACGTTTGTTTCAGGACCCCTGTAAGGCATCTGGGGGGCAGGTGCTATTGCCGGGGCTCCGGCGGTCGCGACAGCTAGCGCCCCATCGCAGTAGGGGCACGTCTTCCAGAGTGGTTCAAGAACGCTTCCGCAAGTTGCACACACCGGTTGGCTCAACGGATAACGGAGCATCAAGTAGACGAACAGGTAAACGTAAGGCGCTAGCAGCGCCAGGACGGTCATCAGTATCCAGACACCAAAGGAACCTGAGGCTATCCCCGCCAACTCCAGCAACGCCATCGTGAAGAAGGCTCCCGCCGCCCATTCCAACCCGTTCGCATTCCTCTTCGTCCCATCGGCGTACAGGTACAGGGGAACAAAGATGTCGATAATGAACAGCGCCCCGAAGATAAACGTCAGGAACTTCCATTCCGCCGGGATGTTTAACTGCAAGAACTCCGCCCCCGTCTGCCCCACCAAATTTGAGATACCCATGACAACCCCCTTTTCTCCCTGCTTTCTACCTATCTCTTGCCAATGTTAAAAGGATGTTAACACGAGATTAACTCAATGTCAACTTTATTTTAACATATATTGAAAATAATTCACTGGACATCATTGGTGGCACATACAAAATCTACTGAAATTTGCATTGTGCGCAAGCACAAGGGAATGAATGCGACCGACATATTACAGAGGGGTACAGTCTAAACCGCGATTTCAACTATCCAGTATCGGAGTTATCGGCTTGCACCCTCGTCGTCATTCCCACTGGCGATTCTACCGAGCATGGTCTTTATTTCACTCAATAGCTCTTCCGTGTTTTCCTCGCCGGCTGGCTCACCAGGTCCAGGCTTCGGTGCCGAAGGACGCGATTCGGTTCTCCTTTCGAACCTTCTGATAAGACCGGTTACTGAACCTAGCATCCGTTCCTCGTACATTGACTTCTCATACATTTTTATCGCAAGTTTGCCGCCGCCTACCCTCGTGATAACAAGCTCACCGAGCTTCGGCGATCTCTTCTCGACTATCAAGAGATCCCCCTGCTGATACCCGAAAGCCCTGAAGGTGTTGTCCAGCACCCTGACAACATCGACATCGAACTCCTCCTGGGGCCCCCGGGTTCCAAAGTAAGGGGATTCACCCGACCCCACTTCTCCGATTATCGTTATCGTTGCCCCGCTCCCATCCGACTCTTCCTTCCCGCCTTTTTTTTCCGGGAGCTCAGGTACTTCATATCCCGCAAGATCCAGCCATTGATCAACATCTCCATCCAGCGACCTGGACAGGCGCCTTATGACTGTCGGGTTCGGCTTCTTTTTTCCCGTTTCAATGAGGTTTAGATAGCTTGTTGATATCTTCGACTTGCCGGCAAGTTCCTTCTGGGTGATTCCCGCCCTCTGCCTCATTGCTTTCAAGTACTCCTCAAACTCCATTCTTACCTCCATTCGATCCTTGCACTATCTATCTTGCATTTCCAGTAGTAGTGTGGTTATACTTCGTTTAACGTACTAATTCATAAGATGATGATTATTATACTTGATATTAACTCAATATTCAATAGCTGTTCCTCAAGAAACAGGAACTTTTCCGTGAAACCACCGGGATCGGGCATGAAGCCATCCCGGCAACCCGGGCGTCCGCCAACTGGCTGTTGTTGTCGATTCAAGCGCGCTTATGGTATAAGAAACGTGAGCAAATAAGGATATATACGCTATTGACGTGAAAGGCAAACCGGAGAATGGAGGTAACTTGGGAGGTTATAGCAGCACCCGTTATCCAGAGATGGTTTTCTCTTGTCTTTTGTTATAAAGTACGGACAGTCAGGTAGTGCTTGCCGGGAGTGCCGGAAAAAGGGGGAGCGATGGGTTTTCTACTAGCGCAGTTGGTCGTTGCTCAGGCGGATGTCGAGTTTCTTGGGGGGTTCATGCCGGGCTGGGCGAAGGTTCTTATTATCATATTCTTTGTCCTGCTGGCCATTAACCTGTTCATCCCCTTCTTCCTGTACGCTGACGCGACGAGGAGGGACAAGAACGGGATCCCCTGGGCCGCCGGGGCGTTCTTCACCATGGCCATACTGGGGGGAATAGGGATTGCTCTGGGCGCCGATAATTACGGCGTCATGATCGTCTTCCTGGTTCTTGCCTTCCTTGCCCCTTACGTATTCCTGTTCGTTTATCTTATCCAGAGGGCACCTCTGGCCCAACGCATGTGCCCTGTATGCGGTAGACCCCTTGATCCCGATTGGAAGACTTGCCCGTACTGCGAGGAGGCCAGGACGGCCGCCGCGGGGCCGGCCGTTGCCGCGGGGCCGGTGTTCGTACCCCCGCCGGTTTCCCAGTCACCAGGAACCGGTGCGGGGAGGCGCAGCACCGGTCGCGACAAGAGCACCATGGTGAGGCCGAGGGAAGAGAAGAGGACAATACGCAGGAAGGACAAGGAAGCGGGTCCCACCCTGGGGTGGCTGGTGATAAAGAGCGGCTCCGGGGCCGGCAGGGAGTACAAGATAACCAAGGAGCTGACCAATATCGGGAGGGAAACCTCGAACGAGATCGTCATTTCTGACGACGAGATGTCCCGTCAGCATGCGCGCCTGCGATTCGAAGGAGGGAAGTTCGTCCTCTACGACCTCGGCTCCGCCAACGGTACCTACGTGAACGGGGAAGAAACACAGAAAACCGTGATGGAGGATGGGGACGTCATCCGTGTCGGAGAAACCGAACTGACGTTCAAGCGGGTCTAGGCAAGATCCATCCTCAACGGCCGACATGTTTTTAAGAGATGCCTTGTTGGCGTGCGGTTGAAAATGATACCGGCGATAGAGCGTGGTTTCAGGTTGTGCGGCGCCGGCGGGGCTCTCGCTTGGGGAAGAAAGGTATCCACATGCTCTCATCTTGGGGAGAAAGGCCGGTTCGCATAGTAAGGCATCTCGCCTTCATGGTGATCGCGATACTGGCCATTCTTCTCCTGGTGGTTCCCTCCTTTTCTTCTCTCTGTTATGGGTCCGATGATCAATCCGCCGATGACGTCCTGCATCGGTACGGGCTCCCGGGAGAGCGCGCCGTCACATGTTATCCGGTGAAACTGGACGGGCGGGAATACGACACATACTGCTTCACAAAACCCGGGACGTCCGATGAAGAGAACCTGACAAAGGGGTGGTTCATGCTGCTGACCCCCGAGCAGTGGACCCAGGACGGAATCGGCGGAGTTGTGGTCGTCCGGAAAGGTGACAACTCCCCCGAGGTAGATCCCTTAACGTTGTTCAAGGTCTTCAACACCCTGAGGTTCGGGTACTCCTGCTACTACGAGGAGATGTCCGACGCCTGCCAGGACCCAGGCGAAATCATCAAGGTCGTAAAGCGCCTGAATGAGTCGGCCGACAGCCTGGGGAGGGATCTTTGGCAGCCGCCACTAATCCAGGACAAGGTCCGGGAGAGGTACAAGGTGTCGCTGACCGACGCGCTCTCCAACCCTGCTTTGCTGCTATCGGAGGCAACCAGGGAAAACGGGGAGATTCCGGTCGATCAGCAGAAATGGATTGAGGAAATCGCGGGGGGTTCAACTTCGGTCGCGCAGGTGATCGACTACCTGGAGAAGCTGGCCCTCAACACCGGTGACGTTATGGTCAAATACCGTTTGCAGGAGGAAAGGGCCTGTCTGGAAAAGCTGCTGGAGGCCGGTGAGAACGGGGATGACGTCACCCTGATGGGTGAAATGGAGCTTGACCGAAAGCAATCGGGCAACGTCCTCGGCGCCGCGCTCTTGGTGCTGGATCCGATCTCGATTATCAATGAAGAGCGCCTCTCGATGCAGGCCGCACTCGACGCTGAAGGGGATATAAAGAAGCTGTACGGCAACAAGCTGGAAGGCGCCATGTCCGACGCCAGGAAGGGGATGGAAGCTGAGAAAGACCTGTTAAACCGCTTCGGTGATTTCCTGCTCGATCTAAAAGACGAGGATCTGGACGGGGAGCCGGACCGCCTGGCGGGGTCTTTCTGCGACCTCCTGCTGGAGGACGACCTGAAACTGCCCGGGGCGGTTATCCAATCGAGCCTGACGGCGAACTCCGTGGTCGATGGCACCATCAGTGATTCCATCTACGAGACTTACACGCAGGTCTGGGGCAAGAACAAGATCGCCCGGGCGGCGATGACCGATGTCATCTACTGCTACAGGATAGTACAGGCGATGGAAAAGGCGATGGAGAGTATCGCCCTGAAGACCAGGCCCACCCCCGCGGAGGGTTACGACTATGAGGCGGTAAACCTCTTTCGAAGCTGTTACCTCCTCAAGAACCTGGCACTCGCCACTTGCTATACGTCACTGGCCACAATCCTCGAGAAACGAGAACTGTTCAACAGCCTGTCAAGCCGGTCGCGCGACCTGATAGACCTGGAGCTGGGAGACCATGGCCGCGCTGAAGAGGCTTCCCGCATCGGCGTGGAAGGCTCCAGCCGCCTCATAAACGAAATCCTGTACACGCCCACTATGAACCGGGCGATCTCCCAGGCGGTCGGGCGGGGGATGGGAACGGTCGAATCCCTTTGCACAATACTGATAATGGATTCCTCCGGCAGCATGGGAAACTACGTCGGTAACGTGCAGAAAATGGATGCGGCGAAGGCCGCCGCAAACCAGGTCATAGGCCTCATCCGGCGTTACGCGGAGCAGCAGGACAAGACCGGCGTTCCCAGTACCGACAGCATGGCTCTAATCACCTTCTCCAAGCAGGCAAAGGTCATCTCGGGGGTGACGCAGGATTTCAACGCGCTGGAGAACGCGGTCGGCGAGCTTGAGCCCCAGGACTACACGAACATGGGTGCCGGAATCGAGGAGGCCATTAAGCTGCTGGAAGCGGTACCCGAGAAGACCGGTAAATCAATAGTGGTTCTCTCCGACGGTAAAAACAACCAGGGAATGACCAACGAGGAGATACTCTCGAACCTTGTGCCCCGGGTCAACGATCTCGACTCCAAGATATACACGGTGGGCTTCGGTGAGGAGAAGAAGGACTTAGACGAGGAGTTCCTCAAGAAATTGGCCGGGGATACCGGCGGCGAGTACTTCTACGCCGGGGACTCCTGGGAGCTTGCCAACGCCTACATCAACGTGCGGCTTTCCTCGCTTGGGAAGACAAAGGACTGGTCCGGCGAGATAACCCAGGGGCAGGAGGCGGATCTGGGCACAGTGACAGTCCCGTCCAGGACCGGGGAGCTCCACGCGGTATTGAACTGGCCGGAGACGCCGGGCTCCATTCTCAGGCTCAGGGTTACCGATCCTGAAGGAAAAGTGGTAGGCCCCGATGACTACCCCAGCGCGACAATATTCGCGGACGCCAAGCCCCTGTATGTCGTCGTGAACAAGCCGGTCGAAGGGGAATGGAAGTTCGAGGTCCTCGGTGAAGCGATCCCCGAGGGCAATATGTCCTATTACGTCGCGGTTGACACCCGGGCGCTCCCCAAGGCGGGCGAGACAAAGAAGAAGTCGAACAAGAAGCTACTAATAATACTGATTATAGGTGGAATCATCCTCCTGGGTGGAGTCATAACGGCCCTGATCCTGCTCTCGAGGCGTTCGAGAGCCCGTGGCGAAGGAGTGGAGGCGCCTGTTACGACAGTATGCCCCGCCTGTGGAAACGAACTGGAGGAGGGCTGGTCCAGATGTCCTTACTGCTCGTGGCAGGAGGAAGAAGCGACGTCTGCGCCGCCGACGGTTACACCTTCCGCACAACCCGCACCACCGGGTTCCCCGCAGGTCATCCCCCCGGTGCCGGTGGGCGCCGCGTATGCGCCCGGAGAGGGTGCATGGGGCGTACAGGAACAAACCTACGGTCCGCAGGCCGGGACGGCGGAAACGGTCTGCCACCTGGATATCCTCGAGGGAGAGGGAGCGGGTGGTTACTACGTGATTGACACCCCGCTGGTTACCATCGGGCGTGATCCCGACAATCACATCGTTCTCGAGGACCAGCTCGCTTCCGGCCGCCACGCACGGCTTTACTGGCTGGAGGGAGGATTCTTCATAGAGGATCTCGACAGCACCAACGGCACCCTCGTAGAAGGGGAACCGATCGTGACAGCCTGGCTGGTGGATGGAAGCCGTATCACTATAGGGGATACAAAGTACGAGCTCAGGATGCCGGATTCTTAAGCAGGAACCGGCAACCCGGTGATTCGTATCACGGGTGATTGAGATGGAAGGTCGATACAAACAGATACGCGAGATCGGCCGGGGGGCTATGGGGGTAGTCTATCTAGGCCACGACGACCTCATAGACAGAAAGCTCGCCCTCAAGGAGTTGACCGTACCCCCAGGCATAAGGACCTACGAGAGGGAAGAGCTGGTAGAACGGTTCTACCGGGAGGCCCGTGCGGCCGGTGGCCTCTCGCACCACAACATCGTGACGATACACGACGTGTTCGAGGAGGACGGACGTTACTTCATCGCCATGGAGTTCATCAACGGCTCCAAGCTGTCCGACGTTCTCAGGTCCGGACCGATGAGCGTGGACTTCGCCCGGGAAGTGATGGTTCAGTGCCTGAACGCCCTGTCCTTCGCGCATACAAACGGAGTCATCCACCGTGACTTGAAGCCGGACAACATTTTCCTCACACCCGACAAGAGAATCAAGATAACCGACTTCGGTATAGCCAGCGTAATGGGAGCGAGGCGGATAACCACCGAGGGGATGGTGCTCGGCACCCCGGGATACATGTCACCGGAGCAGGTTCGTGGGCTGAAGGTCGATTCCACCACCGACATCTTCTCACTGGGCATTGTCTTCTACGAGCTGCTCACCGGCAGCAACCCCTTCGACGCCGAATCCTCTACATCGATCATGGACAGGATAGTCAACGAGGACCCGACCCCGGTCACGCAGCTCAACAGCACCGTTCCCGAGACCGTCGATAGGATAATCGAGAAGTCCCTGCAGAAGATACCGGCCAACCGGTTCAAGACCGCGGAAGAGTTCAAGGAACACATAATCACCGACAGGGCGCCCGTGATCGGAGCGGGAATTCAGTACGTGGACGGGACCACCGTAGGAGTGATAAAAACACCTCCCGTCCAATACTCTTCATCGGAATGTACGAACTGCCCCTCCTGCGGTGAAATCGTGATGGAACAGTGGGTAAGGTGCCCTTACTGCGCCACAGATCTCAAGGCACCCATCGACGCTTCGCGCTTTCCGGGGGCGGCGGTTTCGGCTCCTATGCTGACCGTGATCGACGGTAGTAGCGCCGGCGCGATGTTCGCCATAGGCAAGAACGTAGTTTACCTCGGTCGCGGCCTGGACAACGATATCCATATAGAGGACTCGCTCATCAGCAGGAGGCACGCGCGGATATTCAGGGCGACCGACGGCAACTACTACGTCGAGGATGCCGGCAGCAGCAACGGCACGTTCGTGAACGGAGAAGAGATAACCACCGCCAGGATCAGATCTGGCGATTATATTGAGATTGGAGAGACAACGCTGGTCTTTATCAGCGGCTAGCGTTCGAGCATCCGGGAGGGTCAAAGATGACAACCGGGGAACGGTCGGCGGATCTGGGTTTCGAGATCATGCAGGAGTACGTTGATTCCGCGACCTCTGTTGGAGGGCGGGAGTTCAACGAGGACGCCTGTATAAGCTACGCCATCGACCCGGCAAGCAGCCCCTGGCACCTCTGCGCCGTGCTGGCGGTCGCCGACGGCCTGGGAGGGCACCAGGCGGGTGACGTCGCAAGCCAGATAGCCATCTCGATGCTGGAGGAGGTCTTCGTCAATGATAACATCGGAACTCTCAAGGGAATAACGTTCGAGAGCAATCCGGCGGACGTCCTGGAGGCGTTGTTCTACTCCATCAACGAGAAGATACTCTCCTACGATTCCGAGACCACTGGCGGGGAGCGGAGCATGGGCACCACCTTTACCGCCGCGCTGGTCTTCGAGAACGGTCGCGCCCTGGTCGGCCACGTCGGAGACTCCCGCGCCTACGTGCTACATGGTGACGCCGCCCAGCAGGTGACCGAGGACCACTCCCCCGTCGGTAGCTTGATAGCGGCGGGAGTGATAACCGAGCGCGAGGCGGTGCAGAGGGATGACCGCAACGTCGTTGACCAGGCGCTCGGTACCGACCCTCACGTTGACGTTGACATCCTCGAGGTGGAACTCGCGCCCGGAGATATTGTGCTCCTCACCAGCGACGGGCTGACCAACGTCATCTTCAGTGACGAGATGTCGGCGCTGGTCAAGCAGTACCCCAGTATCCAATCGGCGACCGCGGGTATCATTGAGGCGGCCATCCTCCGCGACACGGACGACAACGCTACGGTGGCGATGCTCGCGGTATCCGGCCCCGAGGCCGCCGGCCTCGCGGTCCACGAGGTCATGACCGAGGAAGCCGAATGGTCCGCCGGGGTGGCCGGCGACATGGACACGGTAATAACCGGTGGGCCGACGGGCGCCCAGGCCGTTGGTGACGGCGTTTCTGTCAAGGGGGCGGAGCGCCGGACACGCGCAAGAGAAAGGGGCGACCGCTCCCACAACACTCGAATTATATTGGCGGTGGTCGTGGCGTTCCTGGTTATCGCGGCGGGGCTTTCCACTTTCTTGATCTTCTTCGTGAGGGCCGATCACAGGCCAGAAGTAGAGGTACCGAGTGTCCGCGGCCTGGCCGAGGAGCAGGCCAAGGCCAAGTTGGAAGATGCTGGTTTCAAGTTCTCGGCTGAGTACAAGACCGATAATAGCGCTGAGGCGGGAAAGGTCCTTGACCAGAGTCCCAAGGCGAAGGAGAAAGCAAAGAAGGGTTCAAGGGTGGCCGTACTCGTCGCCACAAGAGGAATGGTTGATGTTCCCAAAGTTTGCGGAATGAAACAGGATGAGGCCATTGCGCTGCTGGGGCAGAACCATCTCAACTACAAGATAAACCAACAGCCCAACACCGAACAGTCTCTACAAGGCGAAGTCCTCAGCCAGAATCCAGCCGAGGGAAGCGCGGTTGACGCGGGGTCCGACGTCGAGCTTGTCGTGGCGGTCTATCAAGAAGAACACCAACCGCAAGATCAACAAACGGAGACGCAACGAGTCAAGAAGACAAGACAGGTTACCTGTGCCACCTGCGGGGGTTCAGGCGTTATCTCTCAAGACTATGACGTGCAAGAGCCGATTATGGGTGGATGCCCAACCTGTGGAGGGAAGGGTGCAATTGCCGGTCCAAACGGCCCGGTTACCTGTCCAACCTGCGGTGGTAGCGGGGACAGAACCGAAACCGTTACCAAGACCAGGCAGGTAACCTGCACCACCTGCGGGGGAACCGGTTCCGTTATCGAGGATTACTGGGTATACGAGTAGGGAGTTACGGATGGACCACAAGGGACAAATCGTATTCTCAACTGAAACGCCCGGTAGAAGAGCCGCGATTACCCATCGGCTTGCTTCTTTGACCGCGGCCTGCTCTATCGTTCTCGTTCTTGTTGCGGGCCTTCTCACCGGGGGATGCATTACCTTCAAGAAACAAGTCCCCGACGTTGTCGGCCTGACCGAGGAGCGGGCCAGGGCCAGGTTGGAGGGCGCGGGCTTCAAGTTCTCGGCCGAGTACAAGGCGGATGATAAAGCGGAGAAGGGCGAGGTCGTCGAGCAGTCACCGGAGGCCGGGACCAGGGCCGAGAAGGACAGCACGGTCGCGGTACTGGTCGCCGTCAGCGGCAAAGTGGAGGTGCCCGACCTCGTGGGTATACCCCGTGACCAGGCCCTCGCCCTCCTCAAGAAAAACCTGCTCAAGTCCAACATACAACAGCAGACGGTCGAGGAGCAGGCCAGGAACGAGATAATCCTATCCCAGGACCCCGCCCCGGGAACCATGCTGGACGCGGGGGCGGAGGTGGCACTTGTTGTAGGGGTCTACCAGGATGGAGAGATCGAGGAAGAGATCGAGGAAGGTGAAAGGGTCAAGAAGACGAGGCGGGTCACCTGCCAGACCTGCGGGGGTTCCGGCGTAATATCCGAGAACTACACAGAGCAAGAAACCGTTGCATGCCCAACCTGTGGAGGGAAGGGTGCAATTGCCGGTCCAAACGGCATGGAGATATGTCCGACCTGCGGGGGCAGCGGAACCATAACGCAAACCGTTACCAAGACAAGGCAGGTGACCTGCCCCACCTGTGGGGGCACCGGTTACGTTATAGAGGAGTACTGGGTATACGAGTAGGGAGTCCAGGTGATCGACTCCGAACGATACCAGATCAAATACGAGATAGGACGGGGGGCGATGGGGGTGGTCTACTGCGCCCTGGACACCCTCATGGACAGGGAGGTGGCCCTCAAGGTGCTCTCCCTGGCCCCGGGGCTGAACGAGAGAGACATAGATGAGCTGGTGGCCCGCTTCATGAGGGAGGCCCAGGCGGCGGGGCGCCTG
>JAHIMR010000136.1 GCA_018896525.1 Actinomycetota bacterium | reverse complement strand
GGTGCTGTAAACTTGAACGGATACTTGCCTGTTTTACGTTGCAAGCATCTTTATGCAACAACCTCATACAGGTCTTTTCAAGGTGCCGAAATCATTATAGCAGACCAAGCAAATCTTGACAAGAGGTATAAACATCAACGATATACATCAGAAGTCAACAGAATTGGGCACTGTTCAAACCCCAGTCCAGGCGGAAGAACCGCGTAGCTACGATCTTCGATTCTACGGGCGTGTCCTGCTCGCGGCGTTCATCTTGATAATCCTGTGCGCAGGATTTGTCACCTGTAGCCTCGTTGTCAACAGGGGAAAGCAAACCGGCCCGGCGCGCTACGACCTCAGCAGCCTGTTCAAGGCCGGTACCCAGGCGTTTCCGGACCCCTCTAACCCGTGCATACTCCTACAGGAGTATCTGGAACTCACGAGCCGTGGGTCGTACGAGCGTGCCTACGACTACCTCTGCGAGGGCTTGAAGAAGGAGGTGTCGTTCGAGGAGTTCGTGGCGAACAGCGAGAAGAACAGCTTGCTGTTCCGCGATGTCGAGCGTTACAGGTTCAGTCAGTACGGCGTGGACGGGACTACCGCCAGCACCAGTGGGTACATGGAGTACGGCGTGGGTGGGCGCAGCCTGGTGGAGGCGGCTTTCACAAAGGAGGAGGATGGTTGGAGGATCGCGCTGGTGACCGTGGTCTACCAGTAAGACCTTCAAACGTACCGGCGGACCGGTGGGGTCGGCACTAATGGGCAGGTGGAGCGTATGGTAACGGAAGGGAAAGCCAGTGGGCTCGAGGAGTTGCCGGAACTGGTTCGAAGCGAGTTCACAAATATCGAGAGCGCGACCGAGGCCGACCTCCGGGTGATACGACGGCAGTTGGGAAGGCCGCCGCGGGGAGGCATCCTGGTTGCGCTTCGATGCCCCAGCGGAAAGCCCGCGGTAATACTCACAGTTCCCCGGGAACAGCAGGGCCACGCGCTACCGCCGATTATCTGGCTTTCCTGCCCGCACGCGGCCAGGGAGATGGGAAGACTCGAGAGCGAGGGAGCGGCAATGGAGTTCGACCGCCGGCTCCAGTCGGACCGGGAACTGTCGAGGCGGTACGCGGAGGAAGACGAGCGGTTCGCCCGAGTCCAGGACGCTCTGGTGCGATCGGCCCTTGGGGACGGCTTCGCGGAAAAGCTTGGCCGGCGTGGTGTGGCGGGGGGCCGCAGGGGAACGGTAAAATGCCTTCACGCTCATCTCTCGTACCGGCTGGCCAGCGGGAGAGGCACGGTAGGGCAATGGTGCCTGGAGATACTACGAGAAAGAGAGGGAAGCTGGTGTGAAGAAATCCCTCCGGCTTGCGTCGATTGACATAGGTACAAACTCGACCCGTTTGCTGGTGGCCGATTGCGACGGTGAGAGGACTGAGACCCTTGATCGCCGCATGGTAATAACCAGGCTGGGGAAACGGGTGGATGAAATGGGGATGCTTTCGCCGGAGGCGGTTGAGCGAACGCTGGAGGCGATGGCCGCGTACAGGGACGTCATGCGTTCGCTCGGTCCGTCGCGAATAAGCGCGGCGGCGACAAGCGCGGTGCGCGATTGCGCCAACGGGCCGGGGTTCCTTGACAGGGCGGCGGAGGTTATAGGTGAGAGGCCCAGGGTCCTTCCCGGGGGCGAGGAGGCGCGGATGAGCTTCCTGGGCGCGATTTCCGATCTCGAGGAAAAAACAAGGGGGGGACCGGTACTCGTCTTCGACATCGGCGGCGGCAGCACAGAAGTAATTGTTGGCACCCTACTCCCCGGGGGTGGAGCCGTGATCACCGCCGCGCGCAGCATAGATATCGGCTGCGTGAGGATGAGTGAGAGGTTCCTGGAAGGTGATCCACCATCGCCCATCACCATAGGCAGGATGGAGTCGCATGTACTGGGCCGCCTGAAGCCGGTTATCGGTGATGCCCTGCCGGAGCGACCATCGCTGGTCATCGGACTGGCGGGAACGGTCACAACCGTATCGGCAATAAAGCAGGGGCTTGGGGAGTACAGGACCGAACTGATACATCACTCCAGTCTCTCGCGCCGGGACGTGGAAGAGGTATTCATGCGGCTCGCCTCGGTGCCGGTGGAGGAAAGGAAGCGAGTCATGGGGCTCGAGCCAGGGCGGGCGGATATCATAATCGGGGGCATCGCGGTACTGAGGGCAGTCATGGACCTGGCCAGTCTGGACGAGATCATGGTCAGCGAGAAAGACATACTGGACGGCCTCATCATCGACCTGTACCGGGAAATCTCTTAGTGTGGTTGCCGGTCGTCGGCCTTATATGTAACTATATTGAAGGCGGTGCTGCTCCGTAGCGCGGAGCGATATCGGTGTCATAGACAGGGAAACAAAACGCCAGGGTGGTGGAACTGGTATACACAGGAGACTTAAAATTTCCCGGCTTCGGCCATGCGGGTTCGAGTCCCGCCCCTGGTACCACCGGCCGCTAGCTATCACCTATCGACCCCCCCCGTAGCGCCGGCAACTTGCCGGCATTATCCCCACCCACCTTGAGGGGTGACACTCCTGTCGCCCGGTCCGGTTGAGTCCCCTCAAAGGCAGCATGGGGCTTACCCAAGAAATATTAGTTGCGACTAACCTTGACTACCGCCAGGGAACCGGTTAACATTGGTTATGGGCATATGCCCAATACAAACGGAGGAAAGATGGTAAGGCCCAGAAAGCCGCGGTTCGTGGAGAAAGAACCGGGAAGCACTTACTTCAAGCCAAGAGGTGTGCCGGCCGGCAGCCTCGAAGAGGTCATGCTTTCGGTGGAGGAACTGGAAACGGTACGACTGGTGGACAGGGAAGGGCTTAACCAGGAAGAGGCAGCCGTGAGGATGGAGGTTTCGAGGGCGACACTGCAGAGGATGCTGGCCGGTGCCCGCGCGAAGATAGCGGACGCGCTGGTGTCAGGGAAAGCACTGGGCATAGGCGGGGGCGATTACGTCGAGTCCGGTCACTCTTCGGCGAGGAGGTTCCGCTGCGTATCGTGCGGGTCCTCCTGGGACGAGCCGTTCGGAACAGGAATCAGGGCCTGCGAGACGTCATGCCGCGAGTGCGGAGCCGAAACGGTGGTAAGGGAAGGTGGCCCGATGGCCGGGGGACGCGGACGGCGTTCAAGGAGGCAGCAGGGCCGCGACACCATGTAACAAGAGGGAGGGTGCTCGAGTGAAAGACAGTGACGAAGGCGATCAGATGCAAGGTGGCGGCGCCCCGGAGGGCGCGTGCCCGGCGGGGCCACCATCATTTTCGACCGCGACAGGGACGAAGATAGGAAAGACGCTGGCGGTCATGAGCGGCAAGGGAGGCGTGGGGAAGTCGGCGGTCGCGACCCTTATCGCCGCCGAACTGCACAGGCGGGGCTCAAAGGTCGGCGTCCTGGACGCGGACATTACGGGTCCGAGCATACCACGGGGTCTGGGCATTACAGGGCGGATTACGGTGGGGCCGGACGGCGTCATACCGGCGGAAAGCTCTGGTGGCCTAAAGGTGATGTCCATGAACCTCGTCCTGCCTTCCGAGGATGACGCGGTGATATGGCGAGGCCCGCTGGTCAGCGGAGCGGTAAAGCAGTTCTACGAGGAGTGTGCCTGGGGTGAGTTGGATTACCTGGTGATCGATTTGCCGCCGGGAACGTCAGACGTACCGTTGACGATCATGCAGTCGATACCCCTGGACGGGATAATCCTGGTGACATCGCCTCAGCAACTCGCCGGGGTCATAGTGGCCAAGGCGAGGAAGATGGCGGCATCACTGAACGCGCCGGTGTTGGGCCTGGTAGAAAACATGTCTTTCGTCACCTGCCCTTCCTGCGGCGAGAAGGTCACGCCTTTCGCGGAAAGCCACGGCGAGGAGATAGCGGTGGCGATGGATATCCCGTTCCTCGGGCGCCTGCCGCTCGACCCGGAAATATCCCGGCTGGCCGATGCTGGAAAGCTGGAGGAGTATCGCTCCGAGGCGGTTGCGGAGGTACTCGATAACGTGCTGGGAGAAGATACGCCGGTGCGACGGGCCCCGGTGAAGGAGCGAAAGGAGAAGTAGATGAAAGTCGCTATTGCTGTTGAAGGAAACCAGGTTTCGGAGCACTTCGGGAGGTGCAGGGGATTCCTGCTGGTCACGATCGAGGACGAGGAGATAAAGTCGCGCGACCTTGTGGAGGCCCCGCCCCACGAGGAGGGCGTACTGCCGAAACTCCTGGCTGATAACGGCGTGGACTGCCTGATCGCGGGCGGGATGGGTCGCAGGGCCCAGCAGTTCCTGGCGGAAGCGGGCATAGAGGTGTACGGGGGGGTCAAGGGGTCCATTGAGGACGCACTAAGCAATTTCCTGTTGAAGAGTCTCGAGTCCGGAGGCGGCGCCTGCGAGGGGGGCAAAGGCACCTGCGAGCAGCACTAGGACCGCCGGGTAGATGGCCCGGGGCGCCATTGAAGCAGTTCCTAAGTAGAGAGGGAAGGGGATTCGAGATGAGTGGAAGAGGTTACAGAAGGGGCAGGTCTCTGGATGAGGAAACCTGCGCGATTCCCCCGGGAGAGAAGAAAAAGGACGATGGTGTGGCCATTGGGATGGAGCAGGAGGGCGTCAACAAACGTTCCTGGCTTAACATTGCCGCGGCCGCCGCCACGCTCACACTGGGTATAATCCGCGTAATAAGAGACGCAAACGACTTCTACCGGAAGGTGAAGAAAGGGAGTTGATCGGAATGCCGGCAACGAGAAGATTCACCTGCTACGTGTGCAAGCACACGTTCGAGGTCCCCTGTGGCACGGGGGGCATGGGAGTGGATATGAAATGCCCGGAGTGCGATGGCAGTAACATCCACCGAGCCGAGGGAGACCGGGGGTTCGAGCGTGCGAGCGGTGGAGCAGGCGGAGGCGCCGGAGGCCGCGGCCCGAGCGCGGAGGGACGCGGGCGTGGCGGCGCGGGGCGAGGTCCCAGGTGGGCGTAGACGGTGATGTAGCAGAGAGTAACAAACGGCAGGTAAGCGCTTGACGGCGCCACCTGGATAACAGGAGGAAACAGTATGAAGGTAGCAGTATCAGCTCAGGGCAACGATCTGGGCGAAACGGTTGACCCAAGGTTCGGCAGGGGCCAGGGGTTCCTGATCGTGGACACCGATTCGATGGAGTTCGAAGTGCTCGACAACCCTAACGTCTCCGCCGCCGGTGGGGTGGGGATCCAGACCGGCCAGATGATAGCCAATGCGGGGGTTGAAACGGTCATAACCGGTAACATCGGCCCCAACGCGTTCAAGGTCCTGGATGCGGCGGGTATCAAGGTATACACAGGCGCGACCGGAACCGTGAAAGAGGCCGTCGAGGATTACAAGGACGGCAAGCTCAGTTCGTCGTCATCGCCAAACGTGGAAGAGTACTTCGGCACCGGTGGCCGCGGAGGCGGCGGCGGAATGGGAGGAGGCGGCGGAATGGGCCGGGGTCGAGGCGGAGGCCGGTGATAATCGCGGTCGCCAGCGGCAAAGGCGGCACCGGAAAGACGACCGTAAGCACCAGCCTGGCGTGGCTGACAGCCTCCAGTGGGCCGCTGACATTCCTGGACTGTGACGTCGAGGAGCCCGATGCGCACTTCTACTTGAAGCCCTCCTGGGACTCCGAGTGGGGAGTAAACGTGGAGGTCCCAAGGATCGACAGCTCCTGCTGCGACGGCTGCGGGAAGTGCGCGGATTTTTGCCGGTACAACGCGCTGGCCGCCATCCAGAGCGACGTGCTTGTCTTCGAGGAGCTATGCCACTCCTGCAGGGGTTGTGCTATCGCCTGTCCCCTGGATTGCGTAAGCATGGTGCCCAGGCGGCTGGGAATCATCAGGTCGGGCACAAGTGGAGAGGTGGCGTTCCGGCAGGGCCTGCTGGACATCGGCGAGCCGATGTCGCCGCCGATAATCAGGAAGCTGAAGGACGAAATACCTCCCGGAGGTGAGGCAATCGTCGATTGCCCCCCTGGTGCAGGGTGCCCCATGATAGTCGCCATCACCGGGGCCGATTACTGCATCCTGGTCACCGAGCCGTCTCCGTTCGGGAAGCACGACCTCGATATAGCACACCAGGTGGCCGGCCAACTGGGTATTCCCCACGGTGTTGTCATAAACAAGTCCACCGTGCACGACGGCATTATAGAGGAGTACTGTACCGGCGAGGGGATTCCGTTACTGGGCAAGATTCCATACTCGAGGGAGGCGGCCCAGCACTGTTCCAGGGGGGAACTCCTGGCAGAGGCCGACACCGCGACGGGAGATATTTTCCGCCGAATACTGGAGGGGGTGACGGCATGCCGGCAAGGCAGCTCACTATCCTGAGCGGAAAAGGCGGTACCGGGAAGACCACGGTGGCGGCATCGTTCTTCGCCCTGGCCGACGGGGCAATCGCGTCGGACTGTGACGTGGACGCGCCCAACCTGCACCTCCTGCTGGACCCACGGCGGTTAAGCGAGAGCCCGTTCAGCGGGGCGTCGCTCGCCCGTATTGATCCTGACAACTGTACCCAATGCGGTATCTGTGAGGAGAACTGCCCGTTCGGGGCGATAACCGGGGAAACGGTGAACCCACTCCTGTGCGAGGGGTGCGGCGTCTGTGAACTCGTCTGCCAGGAAGGGGCGGCGACGCTGGAGCCGGAGGTGACCGGCCACACCTACGTGTCCGACACCAGGTACGGCACGCTGGTACACGCCCTCCTGATTCCCGGGAGCGAGGCAACCGGCAGGCTGGTGACCGAGACCAAGCAGAGGGCTCATGATATCGCGGTCCAAAAGGGGCTGGACCTCCTGCTGGTGGACGGCTCGCCGGGCATCGGCTGCCCGGTCATAGCGTCTGTCGCCGGCTCGGACCTGGTCCTGGCGGTGACGGAGCCGACCCTCTCCGGGCTGTGGGGCCTTGAGAGGATTCACGGCGTCGCAAGGCACTTCGATGTTCCGATAGCGACATGCATCAACAAGGCCGATATAAACCCTGATATAGCAGGCGAGATAAGAGAGTACGCGAAAGGCAGCGGCGTGGACATACTCGGCGAGATACCGTTTGACGAAGAGGTGAACACCGCGACCCAGGAGGGAGAGGTGCTGGTCGAGGGGCGTAACGGTCCCGCGGCCAGGGCCGTCCGCTCGCTGTGGGAGAGAACCGCGGAAGCACTCGTGGCAGTCGTAGACACACAGGAAAGGTGAGGTGACGCAAGATGCCGTCAGGAGATGGAACAGGACCGCGCGGAGAAGGGCCGGGGACCGGAAGGGGTTTCAGCGCCGGCGGCGGAGGTGGAGGCCGGATGGGCGGTAACAAGCCAGGTAGTGGGCCGGGTGGCAACTGCGTCTGCCCGAAATGCGGCGCCACGGTCGCCCACACCAGGGGTATACCGTGCATGACCCGCAAATGCCCCAAGTGCGGCGCACGCATGACAAAACAGTAGTCGCCAACCGAAGGTGCCTGGCACCACCCTTATACACGATAACGTAAGACAATAACCGCCATCCCCGGGCGAGAATGACGCACTGGTACCTGTCACCAGTGCGTCATTATGCAACAGCCCGTGGCGACCCGGGGCATTCAAATCTCTCTGCCGAACGGATAAGATAATCCATGGTACCTGGTAACAGCCGTGATTCATTTGAGCACCGAGGAGGGATGCATGTCTTCCACAAGAGAGCCCCGGATTCTCGCTATCGACGCCGGGGGGACCATGACCGACACGTTCATCATCGACCAGGACGGCGGGTTCGTGGTGGGCAAGGCGCAGACAACCCCGGACGACGAGTCGCAGGGGTTCCTACGCTCCTCGGAGGACGCCCTGTCTTACTGGGGCATGTCGGTCGAGGACGCGTTCAGTTCACTGGCCACCGGCATCTACTCCGGGACCGCGATGATAAACAGGATCCTGGAACGAAAGGGCCGAAAGGTGGGGGTTATCGTCTCGTTGGGGATGGAGGATTACTTCCGCCTCGAGCGTGGCGTGCAGAGCTACCTTGGGTACTCCTACTCCGACCGCCTGCACGTCTGCACCCACCAGCACAGGCCGCCGCTGGTCCCGCGCCACCTGGTCCGCGGGGTGTCGGAGAGGATAGACGTCTTCGGCGACGCGGCAATCCCCATAGACGAGGACGGGGCCAGGCGGGCGGTTAACACACTCCTCGACGAAGGGGTCGAGGCCATATGCGTCAACTTCATGTTCTCCTACCGAAACCCCGCCCACGAACTTCAGATGAAGGAGATAGCCGAGGACGCGGTCCGTGAGAGGGGCGTAGATGTGCCGGTTACCATAGCGTCAGATCACTACTCCATCCGCGGGGACTTTCCACGGCTCAACACGCTTGTGGCGGACGCGATCGCGGCGGAGCCGTCGCGGCGCCACTTGAGGAGCATCGACGAGCGGGCGAAGGACCACGGGGCTGAGTTCGACCTGCGGATAATGGCCTCCCACGGGGGCACAATCTCCATCGAGTCCCGCGAGCTTGCCCGCACATTGGTATCCGGGCCCATAGGGGGGGTCATCGGGGCGAAGTGGCTGGCCGACAGGATAGGGGTGGAAAACGTCTTCTGCACCGACATCGGCGGCACCTCCTTCGATCTGGCGATAATAACCGGCGGGGAGTACGACGTGAAGCCGTACCCGGACATGGCCGGTATGCTCCTCGCGATTCCCATGGTGGAGCTGGACTCGGTGGGCGAGGGGACCGGCTCGTTCGTGCGCGTCAACCCGACCTCGGGCCGCATCGAGATAGGGCCGGACTCCGCCGGCTACCGCATCGGGACATCGTGGCCCGAGGGGGGCATCGATATCCCGACCATCAACGACTGCGACCTGGTGCTGGGCCTCCTGAACCCCGACTACTTCCTGGGTGGGGACATAACGCTTGATAAGGACAGGGCGATCGCGGCCATAGAGGAGCAGGTCGCCGCGCCGCTGGGGATTGACGTCTATCGCGCGGCAGCCGGGGTAGTGGAACTCTTCGAGGAAGGGCTCAAGAACAACGTGCTGTCACGGATAATGGGAAAGGGCTACGTACCGCTGAACTACACCCTTCTCTCTTACGGTGGAGGTGGACCGCTGCACGTGGGAGGCATCTCGAAGGGCATGGGCTTCGAGAGCGTGCTTGTCCCCGCCTGGGCGGCGGGCTTCTCGGCGTTCGGCTGCTCATGCTCCGAGTTCGAGTACCGCTTCGACGCCTCCCTCGACATGCCGATACTACCGGACATCACCACCGACGAGAAGGAGGGCGTGACTGAGATGATAGACGGCCAGTGCGCCTTCCTCCGGGAGAAGGTGATCGAGGAGTTCGCCAGGAGCGGCTTCTGCGAGGACGAAATCCGCTTCAGGATATTCCTGCGCATGCAGTACATGGGCCAGTTGCGTGACCTGGAGGTAAGGACCGACTACGAGTGGCTGGAGAGCGCTGCGGCGCTGGACGACGTGATCGCCGGCTTCGAGGAGCTCTACGCCAAAGTTTACGCACTTTCCGCCCGGTCCCCCGAGCTGGGCTACCTCATCACCGTGGCGGTCATCTCGGGGACGGTGGAGGTCGAGAAGCCGGAACTTCCCACCGAGCCACTGCAGGGAACAAGTCCCCCGGGGGACGCCCACAAGGGGAAGAGAGACGTGTACTGGCGGGGAGAGTGGGTTGAGGCCGACATCTGGGAGATGGAGGAGCTCAAGGCGGGCAACCGGCTGACCGGTCTGTCCATAGTCGAGAGCCCGGCAACAACCCTGGTGGTTCCGCCAGGGGCGTCAACGTACCTGGACGAGAACAGGATCTTTCACCTCGAACCGGGAGAGGAGGGTTAAAGTGCCCCGCTCTATAAATACGCTGGCATTCGAACGCCGCTGCATCCACACCGGCTGCGTTCCGCTCCCTCGAAGTACTACAGAAGTACGTCTCGGTCGCGCGCCTTGCCGGAGCGGCGCTTCGACGCTCTCGGTGCGCAACCGTACTTATAGAAAGGGGCACTAAACGATGACCGATTTTCTACCCAGGGGAAAAGGCAGGTTCGCCGAGGAGTACCGGCCCGCCGGATGGGATGGGATGACGTTGAAGGAGATGCTCGAGAGGTCCGAGGAGCTGTTCTCGGAGACCGGGCGGTACTGGGGGGTTTCGCGGCTCGAGATGAAAGAGGATGACCCCATACGCTACGAGAAGTTATTCGCCAAGCTCCGGGGAGGGCTGGTCAACGCCCGGGAGACGGCGATGAATGTCTCGGCGTCCCCCATCGTGCAGGAGATAGGCGAGCTCTGCTTCGCCCTCTACACCCCCGAGGGCGACTCGGTGGCGCTCTCCACCGGCATAATCGTGCACGTGCACACCATGAGTGACGCCATCAAGTTCATGGTGAGAAACGACTACGAGGAGAACCCGCGGATCAGCCCGGGGGACATCTTCTCCAACAACATCCCCAAGATAGGCGACGTGCACAACGCCGACGTGCAGACGTTTGTGCCCATCTTCTGGGAGGACGAGCTCATCGGGTGGGCCGGGGGCGTCACCCACGTCACCGACATAGGCGCCTCCACCCCGGGCAACGTACCGGTAGGGCCGATAACCAGCTACGAGGACGGGCTTGACCTGACCGCCAACAAGATAGGCGAGAACGACGTGGTCTTTCGCGACCACGAGATACGCTGCGAGATGGGGGTGCGCACGCCCATGTTCTGGAAGCTCGACGAACGCTGCCGCATCGCCGGTTGCCATATGGTGCGGGACGCGGTGGAGCGCACAATCGCCGATGACGGGATAGACACCTACAAGCAGTTTATCAGGGAAGCGATAGAGGAAGGCAGGAGATCGTTCATCGAGAAGATAAAGGAGCTCCTGATTCCGGGGAAGTACTTCGCCCCCACTTTCCAGGATATACCGATGAAGGGAGAGAAGGGGCTTCCCGAGTACGCGGCGGTGGATTCGGTAAGCCACGCTCCCCTGGAGCTGACCGTGGGGGCCGCCGGTGAGTTCCACATCTCGTTTGACGGAGCCAACAAGTGGGGGTACCACTCGTTCAACTGCCCCCCCAGCGCGATGCAGGGGGCGATATGGGTCCTGCTGACCCAGACGATGATACCCAACGACAAGGTGAACGACGGGGCCTACTTCGCCACCACGCACGAGTTCCCGCCTTACACGCTGGCAAACCCGACCGACAAGGAGGCCGCGACCGGCGCCGCGTGGGGTTACCTGATACCCGCCTTCACCGGGCTGATACGGTGCATCTCCAGGGGCTGCTTCTCGCGCGGTTACGTGGAGGAGGTGCTGTCCAGCTACGCCATGACCATGAACGCGATGCAGGGCGGGGGCAAGGACCAGTACGGGAACGACACCGGAATCCTAAGTTTCGAGCTTTCCTGCGTCGGCGGTGGCGCGCGGGGGGTAACCGACGGGCTGGATTACGGGGCCGCGATGTGGAACCCGGAGGGAGACATGGGGGATATGGAGGTCTGGGAACTTATCATCCCGTTCCTTTACCTGGGCAGGAGCGTGAAACCCAGCACCGCCGGCATGGGCAAGTACCGGGGCGGCAGCGGTTTCCAGTCCACCTACTGCGTGTGGAAGACCGACGACCTGGTGATGCAGAACGCGGGCGACGGAAACACGTTCCCCAGCCCGGGCATCTACGGAGGCTACCCCTCCGCCTCCGGCTACCGGCACAACGTGCTCGGTGCCAACATGCCGGAGCGCTTCCGCAAGCACCTGCCTCATCCCACCAGGGAGGACGACCCCGCGGACTCCGAGATAAGCCGGTGCTGTGACGGAGAACACCTCTTTGACACCCGGACGCTCAACTACCCGTACCGCATGGAGCACGGTGATATCTACTACTCCTGGTATCGGGGGGGCGGCGGCCTGGGCGACCCGCTGGAGCGGGAGGTCCCGATGATAGAGGAAGACCTGAACGGGGATTACATCCTGCCCCGGTACGCCGAGAGCGTCTACGGCGTTGCCCTGGAGAAGGACGCCGAGGGGTTCTGGAGCATAGACGCGGCCGCAACGGAGCAGCGACGACAGGAGATGAGGGAGGAGCGGGGTAACCGGGCGGTCCCCACCCGCGAGTTCCTGGCCGCTGAGCGCGGGAAGATAACCGGTGGAGAGATCGACGGGGTAATCCGCCGCATGTACAACCAGTCGTTCGAGCTGTCAACCAGGTGGGGGAAGTGGTTCAAGGAGTTCTGGGACCTGCCCGAGGAGTTCCGGTTCCAGGACGAGGAATAGGGGGGAGGAGACATGCCCGAGTATGAAAGGGAGACAATAGAGAAGCTGATTGACGGAAAGCTCTCCTGGCCCGAGGTCAAGGGCATCATGAGCGCCTACAAGGACCCGGACCGCTTTGACAAGTACATAGCGATACTGCAGGACAGGGTCCCCTGGGAGGACCGCATCCTGCTCCCCCTGGGGCTGCACCTCTACATCGTGGAGAAGGAGGACGGCGAGCGGGTGGTCAGGTGCGACTGCGGCCACGAGTTCGGGGATTACCGGGAGAACTGGAAGCTGGAGGCGCTCATCTACGTCAGGGACACCGAGGAGAAACTCCAGGAGGTGTACCCTCCGCTCATGCACTCCGACCCGGAGTGGATAGTGCTCCGGGAGTATTACTGCCCGGGGTGCAGGACCCAGCTGGAGGTGGAGGCGCTGCCTCCCGGGTACCCGGTGGTGTTTGACTTCCAGCCGGACCTGGAGACGTTTTACCGGGAGTGGCTTGGCAGGGAGATATAGGCGGCGGGAAATGTGAACCGGCGACGAAAGGGGAAGATGATGCTGGCGTTCAGCAAGGAGTGGATAGACGCACTGGCCGAGAAGCTAAAGGACGACGAGAAGTACCAGGAAGCGGCTGTGGGCTTCGACTCGCTGTTCCAGTTCATCATTGAGCCCGAGCCCGATAAGGGTGTGTCCGAGCGCAAGGAGGTCGGCATCAAGCTTCCCGAGTGCGACGAGACCTGGGAAGGGGTCCGCGACGACGTGGACTTCACCATGAGCGGGCGCTACGGTGTCTATGTGGACGTGCTCACTGGCAAAATTGGCGCCACCAGGGCTATCGCCATGCGCAAGTTGAAGGTGAAAGGGAACCTCGCCAACCTGCTCAAGTTCAAGCGGGCCATCGACCGCTACGTGGAGGTCTTGGGCGAGGTGGACTCCGAGTTCGAAGGCGACTACGCCTGAAAACGCAACAATGGTGCCAGGCACCATTGTTGCGTTTTATCCGGGCGGTTGTGTCGTGTTTGGCAGCAGGATCAGGATTACAACGCCGGCCACCGCCATTATGGTCGAGCAGAAGACGAGGGCCCAGGCCAGGCCGGCCCAACCCATGATGGCGCCTCCGATGAGCGGCCCAAGGGCGAACCCCAGACTGAAGAACAGGTTCATCAACCCGAAAACGGTACCTGCCGGAGCATCCTCACCGGCGCTGATCTCGGGGAGGGCATCGGTCACCAGGGGGAGCGCCGGGGTCGAGAAAAGGGCGAACGTTACCCCGACGGCTCCCATGAGAATGAACAGGACCGGTACGATTTGGGTAACCGCCAGGAAAGGCATGAGAACGGCGGTAGCGAGGAGTCCTGCCATGATGGGCTTCTTGCGGCCCAAACTGTCGGAGAGCTTTCCGGCAGCCGGGCTCGTCGCGCCGTAGAAGAGCATCATTACGCCGAAGATAAGCCCGATCCCCGTAGGTGACATGGAGAAGTTCTCCTCCAGGTACAGGGGAAACGTGGGTTCGAGCAGGCCAAGGCCGAGGGTGGAGACCACCATCAGAAAGCTCGCGAGAAGGACGGTCCTGTTGGCAAGCACTGGCCTCAGCATCCGCTTGAAGGAGAGCCGCATCCTCTTTCGCCCCGAGCGCTCTTCGGCCAGGAAGACAGAGAACGCTCCGGCGACGAGGCAGCCGCCGGCGATGGCGTAGAAGGGGGCTCTGTAACCCAGGGCGTCGGAGAGGACTCCCCCAAGCAGGGGCCCCGCGATACCACCCACCGCCGAAGTCGCCATCAGGAAGCCCATCTTTTCGCCCATCTCGTCCCTGTCGAAGCTTTCGCTGACGAGCGCCATGGCGGCGACCCAGGTAGCGGCGGCGGTCAGCCCGTCCAGGGCCCTGGCTACCAGGAGCACCGCGTATGACTCCGCGAAGGCGTAGAAGACGAAGGCGCCGGACATGGCGAACATGCCGAAGAGGATGAACGGTTTTCTGCCGAACCTGTCGGAGAGCATGCCGATAGGCACTGCCCCTATCACCAGGGCTATCGCGAACATGGCGAACAGGAATCCAATCTGGAAGTCACTGAGACCCAGGTTCTCCGCATAGGCCGGAAGCACCGGCACCACCACGCCGTACCCCACCGAATCGACGAACGTGACGACCACGGCAAGCAGAAGGAGAGGCCAACCGCCGGTTATTCGAAATCCAGCGGTTTGACTATCGATATCTCGCAACCTTAATGAACCTCCGGACCGGTGGAAAGAAAACGGCGGCCCGGAAGGGCCGCCGTTGACGTTCCGCGTGCTCCCGCTACATCGACTCGAGGATGATGGTACCGCCCTGGCCTCCGCCGCCGCACAGGGTGGCGGAGCCGTACTTGCCACCCTGCTCTTTGAGGATCCTGGCCATGGTCCCGGTGAGCCGGGGACCAGACGCCGCCAGCGGGTGCCCGATGGCTACCGCTCCGCCGTGCACGTTCACAGTTTCGGGGTCCAGGCCGAGCTCCTTGATGCCGTACATGGCCACGATTGAGAAAGCCTCGTTGATCTCCCAGAAGTCGATCTCGTCGGCGCTCATGCCAGCCTTCTCCAGGGCCATCTTGCTGGCGGGCACCGGCCCGGTGCCCATTATGCTGGGGTCGACCCCGGCCCAGCCCAGCGACAGTATCTTGGCCATCGGCTTGAGGCCCATGGACTTCGCCTTCTCCTCGCTCATCAGCAGCACCGACGCGGCGCCGGCGTTTAACGGCGAGGAGTTCCCGGCGGTTATCTGCCCGTCCGGCGGCTTGAACGCGGGCTTCAGCTCCGCCAGGCTCTCCATCGTGGTGTCGGGGCGGATGGAGAGGTCATTTGCCACCAGTTCCGTCTCGCCGCTGTCAAGGGTAACCTCGAACGGCAGTATCTCGCCGGCGAAGAAACCGTTCTCCACTCCCTTGGCCGCCTTCTTATGGCTACCCAATGACCACTGGTCCATCTCCTCCCTGGTGAAGTCGGTGATCGAGTAGAGCTTCTCGGCGGTAAGCCCCATGCTGAGCGCTGTGGCCAGGTCGTACTTCTTCATCTTCTCGTCGCTGAAGAACCTGGGGTTGACGTGCAGGAGGTCCGGGTTGTACTGGGGGTCGAGGGCGACGTGGGTCATGTGTTCCATGCCGCTGGCGATGACGGTGTCGGAGTAGTCGAGCATTATCTCCATGGCACCCTCGTGGATGGCGCTCATGCCCGAGATACAGACCCGGTCCATGCCCTTGGCCGGGACGTTGAACGGGAGACCCGCCAGCATGGCTATGGTCCTTCCTCCCATCAGGTAGTTCTCGCGCATCTGCATGCCGCACCCGGTCAGGAGGTCGTTGATCTCCTCGGGCTTGACGTTGTTTCGGGAAATAAGTTCCCTGATGATGACCGACAAGGCCTCATCCATTCTCAGGTTGTTGAACGCGTCTCTCTCCGGCTTGTTGGGCCTCGACCGGGAGAACGGCGTCCTCAAGTAGTCGACTATCACTGCGGTTGTCATCTCTACCTCCTCCTCGCGTTTCTTCTCAATGCGAAATTACAGGCGTTTATTCTATCAGGAATTCGCCGGTAAATCGCAAGCGGCTTGGCGTCGGCGCTACTTTCTGCAGAGGTAGAGGTCCTCGGTTTCATCGAGCCCGTAGCGCTCAATCTCCTCGGGGGTGAACCGCTTGACGAATGGCAGTACCTCCACGTCGAAGCCCGCCGTCTCCAGGAGGTCGGCGAAGTCCCTGCCGTAACCCCGCAGGTGGTCTTCGTACTTGAGGATCTCCTCGGCTTCCTCCTCGGTCAACTCGGACCGCTCCACCGTTTTGTCGATGAGGATGGGGACCTGTATGATGGCCCAGCCGCCCGGCTTCAACACCCTGTATAGCTCGCGGAGGGCTTTCATGTCGTCATCTATATGCTCGATCACGTGGTAGCAGATGATACGGTCGAAGCGGGAGTCGTCGAAGTCGAGGTCCCTGATATCCATGTGGAGCATCGCCAGCGGCGAGGCAATATCAATGGAGACGTACTCCACATTTTCGTAAGAGCGGCAGAACTCCTGGAACTCCCACGTCGGCGCCACGTCAAGGAGACTTATCTCCTCCGAGCCGAAGTCTGTCTCGTCCCGAAGGTAACGGCAGAGCAACCGGTACCGCTCCATGGACAGGCAGTTAGGGCACCGGGCGGTCATATAGGGGGAGAAAAGGAAAAGCGAAAACGCCCTGCCGCAGCAGGAGCACTCCCTCTTGTCGCCCCGGTAGATAATGCAGCGCATCCGGGCGAGCGCCTCCTTGACCGGGTACCTGGGAGCCCCCTCCCCGTTATCGATCCCTATGGGTCTTCTCAGCAGACGTCCAAGGTTCACTCGAAACTCCGATTCTCACGTCCCGCGGGCGATTCCCACCATTTCCACAAGGCAAGATAGTACCAGCAACGCGGCTTCACCGCCAGGGTAGCGGTTTCCGGTGACCTTGCGGGACGGTATTACCGCGGCGGGCCGGGCGCCGCTGCGACTGAACACGCCAAGAGAGATATAATTAACCAGGACTTGTTTGCAGGCAGAGCGTTGATACCGTCGAAGGGGGCGCGATGGGTGAACTGAAGTTCGGAACCGGTACCTGGATCTACGGCACCGTCGGGGACCGGTACAACCTGGGTGGCTACCGGCAGGGGCTGGACATCTTAGATCGGATCGAGCTGATATCCGGCATTGAAGGGGTCGGGGGGATAGAGTTGATATACCCGGCGGATTTCGGCCCCGGGGTAGATGAGATTGGGGAGGCGATAAACCGGGCGGGGCTTGACTGCGCGATAGTCGGGGTCGACCTAACCGGGAACCCCGAGTTCAAGTTCGGCACCTACTCCAGCAAAGACCCGGCCATCCGTGAGGAGGCGGTGAACCTGACCAGGCAGACGATTGACGTGGCGCTGGCCCTGGGCGCGGACCGCATAAACATCTGGCCCGGTGAGGACGGTCACGACTACCCGTTCCAGGTCGATTACCTCGAGAGCTGGGAGAACTTCCGCGACTGTCTGGTCAAGATCGCGGAGTACAGGGCGGGAGTGAAGGTCTGCATCGAGTATAAGCTCCGGGAGCCCCGGGTGCGCTCGCTCATGAGCACCGTGGGCAAGGCATTGTTGATGTGCCAGGAGACCGGCAGGGATGATGTGGGGGTTACTATCGACGTCGGCCACTCGCTGCAGGCGGGGGAGAACATGTCGGAGTCGGTGGCGTTGCTGGCGCACTCGGGGCGGCTGTTCCACTTTCACCTCAACGACAACTACCGGGGCTGGGACGACGACATGGTGGTGGGGTCGGTGCACCTGGTGGAGTTCCTGGAGATGATGTACACGCTCCGCAAGGTTGGCTTCGATGACTGGATGTCGGTGGATGTCTATCCTTACCGGGAGGACCCTGCCAGGGTCGTGGAGGAGAGCGTCAACTTCGTGAAGGGGCTTGACTCCCTCCTCGACCGCATCGGGATGGATGCCATCGGCCGGGCGATGGAGGGGGACGACCCGGTCGCGGTGCTGTCCATGATACGCGAGGCTGTCTTTTCGTAAGCGGCACGTTGGCTCGTGGACGGGCGCGGCGCTGCTGGCGTAGAGCGTAAGAGGTGAAAGAACGCTCCAGGGGAACGGAGGAGCCACATGGTTGAAGATAGAGACACGACACCCTCGACGCGTGACATCCTGCACCATAAGCGCCCTCACAAGTTCTGTCCCTACTGTGGCTTTCGCAACGAGGGCGACGTGGACGAATGTGAGCAGTGCGGCAAGGACATCTCCTGGATAAGGATGCCCGAGCATACCCCCACGGTTTCCGCCCCCAAGCAGAAGCCGAAGAGCCCGCCCAAGAAGCGCAGGATCTTCAGCAACAGGGCAATCCTGCTGATCATCTTAGGTATCGTCTTGCTGATAGCGTTGATTGTGGTCCTCGTGCTGGTAACCGGCAACGGCGACAGTGGAGACGCCACCCGGTTGGTAAACGCGGTCTGCCTGGAGGCACCATGCGGCCCGGGGGTGCCGGTGCCCCGTCTCACAAGTACAATGGCATTCGAACGCCGCTGCATCCACTCCTGCTGCGTTCCGCTCCCTGCGCCGTACTCAGTGAGTACGCCACAGTCGCGCGCCTTGCCGGCGCGGCGCACCGACGCTCTCGGTGCGTCACCGTACTTATGAGATGGGACACAATGGCTTACAGCGGCGAGGTGGCGAGGCCTATCCGCGCCTTGCCGGAGCGGCGCTTCGACGCTCTCGGTGCTTAACCGTATCTATGGAACGAGGTACTCTGTAAAGGCCGTTCTCCTTGTCAACTGTCAGTTCTCCATGAGGCCGATGGAGTCGTGGCCACCTCCCCTGAGGTGCCAGTACATGGCGCGCTCCGCCACGATCGGCAGTTCCCCGGCAACGTGCATGGAAACGTCGCCGGGAGGGAGAACCTCGTTTACCAGGATCGTCTCGCGGGAGTAGGGGGCCATGGTAATGCCGCCGTGGGGCACGGCCCCCCCGGAGGTCATGTAGGTAACCTGGACGTCGTTCTCCTCCCCGTTGGGGTTGCTTATGAGGAGGTAGGTCTCGAACCCGTACGCGGTGCAGCCCTCCGCCAGGTAACAGTTGAAAGTCGCCCCGGTTACCCCCACGGTGTCGTGTCCCGCTTTCCCGGTGCCGTTGTTCCAGTACATGGAGCGTTCGCAGATAATGTCCTCGTCGGACTCGACCCAGGTGGAGAAGTCGGTCGACCCTACCGCGTCTCGTGCGTTGAACGTGTAACGAGAGCCGGCGGGCAACCCGATGTCGTTTACCTCCACAACGCCGTTTGCGCCAAGAAGCCTTAAGTCAACTGTCGCGTCGTTGCCCCCCGGGTTTTGCAGCAGTATATAGGTATCGAACCCCCAGTCGGTGCTTCCCTCGGCCAGGAACCACTGGCTCGAGGGAGAGGAGACGCCTATGCTGGAGTGACCTCCCCTTCTCGAGTCCCAGTACATCGCCCGCTCGGCGACCACCGGCACGTCCGACTCGACCCTGGTGCTAACGTCACATGGCGGCAGGTCGTCGTTCACCTTGACAGTTACTCGCGAGCCGGCGGGGACCTCCAGCGGCTTGCGCTCCACCGGCCCCGAGGGGGTGTTGTAGGTTATGTTCACGGTGGCGTCGCCCGCCCGGGGGTTCTGGATGCACACGTACTCCTCGAACCCGTAGTCGGTGCAGCCCTCCGCAAGGTACCAGGTCGTATACGGCGCGGTAACCCCTATGGAGTCGTGGCCGTCGATGCGGCCGTTCCAGTACATGGAGCGCTCGCAGATGACCTTCTCGTCAGCGTCTATCTTTACCGAGACATCGCTTGCCCCCACCTGGTTGCCGACCGTAATGGTGGTTCGGGAGAACGGGGGAACGACAAACGGGTCTCCGGCTATCTGCCCGGCGCCGTCGCTTTCGGGTAGCATGTACGT
>JAHIMR010000135.1 GCA_018896525.1 Actinomycetota bacterium | reverse complement strand
TGATGACACCCGAGTGTATATAGCTACCTTATCGGGGAGCTCGACTGCTGTCTCTTGGGGCACAATAATGGTGCCGCTCGGTAACTGATATGCCCCGGGGATCTCTCCCCGCTTGTACATGTTCCAGGCCGTCCTGTACTGAACTCCCAGTATCCTGGCGTAGGCTGATAGTTTCATACGTATATTATACTATGCAATACAATAATATTCTATGTTATAAATGAAGTTAATCAATACTCTTTTCTCAATATTCTGTTGACAACGATGGATAGAAACGTATCGCGCTGTAGTACGAGGGGGCACTACAGCCTTATCACTCAGAACCCGAGATTCCTCCTGCCTATAGCCGCGCACATTCGCGGAGCGGCAGCGCCTTGACCTTCTCATGGAGGCTGTATGGTGCACGCCCCGGATACACGACGTACAGGACGTCGAGGTTCAGATCATGAAGCGCGATGTGCATCGACTTTGTCATGGATGGGGCGTCGGAGCACTTGAACTCGAACCCTATGGATCTCCCGCTGCGGAAGAGAAGAAGGTCAAGCTCCGCGCCTCGCTGCGTGCCCCAGAAATAGGCGTTCTCGCCGGTGCCCATGATTGCCAGGACTTGCTGGAGGGCAAAGCCCTCCCAGGAGACGCCGTAACGGGGGTGGGAGCGCAGGGCATTGATGTCCTGGACCCCGAGGAGTGTGTGTAGCAGGCCGCTGTCTCGGATATAGACTTTCGGGGACTTGACCTGGCGCTTCTTGAGGTTTTCGAACCAGGGAGGCAGGACACGGATCACGTAGGCTCCGGCAAGGATGTCCCGGTAGTGGAGCGCGGTCTTGGACGAAGTGCCAAGGGAGCGGGCAAGCTCCGATGCGTTCCATGTCTGCCCGTGGTAATGGGCGAGCATCGTCCAGAAGCGACGAAGCGTCTCTGATGGGACCCGTATTCCCAGTTGCGGCACATCCCTTTCCAGGAAGGTGGTGATAAAAGCATCGCGCCAACGGAAGCTCGCTCCCTCGGAGCCGGCGAGCCACGACCTGGGGAATCCGCCACGAACCCACAGACTGTCCTGGGCCTCTGCCCCGACCTCGTCGAGGGCAAACCCGGGGACGTGTACGAAGAGCACCCGACCGGCAAGCGATTCGGACACACCTTTTACAAGGTCCGGCGAGGCACTTCCCAGGAGTAGAAAGCGGGCCGGTATATCAGGACGGTCGGCAAGCGGCCGCAACGTGGCGAAGAGTTCCGGCAGGCGCTGGATCTCGTCGATGACCACCAGGCCCCGCAGTGGCTCGAGGGTAAGCTCCGGGGTCGAGAGGGCGGCCCGTGTAGCCGCCCGTTCGAGATCGAAATGGTGCACCTCGCCACTCGACTTCTCGGTATAGGATTCTGCTACCATTCCAGCCAGGGTGGTCTTTCCGGTCTGGCGGGCGCCGACGAGTATGGTTACCGGCGCCTCCACTAACGACTGAAGCACCTGGCTGAGTAGCCTTGGCCTGGGAATCAGTGATTTAGGATGTTGCATATTAGGATACTATATCCTAATTATGCCGAATGTCAACAAGTTGATCTAACCCGATAGAGATATTCACCGGGTTTAATCCAAATGGCTCAAATGGCTCTCTCGAGCAACGACTTCGGGCATTGGTACCACCATTGAGTCACGACAAGTGACGTTCTCCCACTCGGGCACCTCCGTCATCGCATCATCTTGCCGCCAACGCCTGGATAAAGTGTCTTTCGTAGCCGAGAGGTTCATGTACTTCACATGCGCGGGAAGCCGAAGCAGTGGAAGCGTCGCCCCCGGACACCCCCGTCCACTCTCGATGGCAATCGTGCGCGTGGGAATAACCCGCTGCCTCTATCCCGGGAAGTGCTACCCGGCTCGGACTTCGCCTCGGCCTTCCCCTTACGGGTCACACCGTTCCTCAGAATGATGACAAATGCGCCATCTCTGATTGACGCTTCCCAGGCGTCCGCCTCCCGGAATCGAGAGGTCTTACGTCGCCTCCACGTCCGTTTACCCTCTCCGTGGAACTCACGGCGAGCTATCTGTATGTGC
>JAHIMR010000134.1 GCA_018896525.1 Actinomycetota bacterium | reverse complement strand
ATGCCCATCTTGCGCATGAGGGTGACCACGTGGCCTCGCCCGACCTGATAGCCCCTGTCTTCCAGCTCGTTTCTTATTCTCCGGCTTCCGTAGAAGGGATACTTCAAGTGTATCTCGTCTATTTGTCGCATCAGGATGAGATCGCGGTCAGAAACAGGCGCCCTGCGGTAGTAGACGCTTGATCTGGATAGTTCGAGCAGGTGGCACTGCCTGGTGATCGGCAAGGGATGCTCGGGCGAGATCATCTCTTTGCGCTCGTCTCTTCTATGCACCCGAGCGCAGTTGCTAAAAAATCGTTCTCCATCGCCAACTGTCCGATCTTGGCGTGCAGCTCCTTTATGCTCGGCCCCTCTTTCCCTTTCTTCTCTTTTGCGAACACCTCTTGTGCTCTATCGAGCATCTGCTTCTTCCACTTCGTGATCTGGTTCGGATGTACATCGAACCGCTCGGCCAGCTGGACAAGGGTCTGCTCTTCCTTGATCGCCTCCAGGGCCACCTTGGCCTTGAATGCCGCCCCGTGGTTTCTTCTCGGTCTTTTTGGCATATTCACTGCTCCTTTCTGTCTCCAGCTTGGGAGCAGTTTACCACCTAAGCCCCTGTCCAGTTTTTCCCGGCCAGCTCTTTCCCGTCGCGTCAACGCGACTCACATTGACACACAGGGTTGCCCTGCCTGTTCGGTGCTACTGCGGCCTCTATCGCTTTTTTGGGGTATCTACTTGACTCAAGTAGCCCCATTATGTAACAGGCACAAACCCCTGAAAGCACAAGATGTAGTAGCCACTGGAGCGAAGTGAATACCCCTATCGCTTTTTTCTAATCCCGAGCAACTCTACCAACCTATCTTTAGCACCAAATAGAAGTCTTGATGAGGGAAGTTTATCATGGGCCCGAGGAGGCAGTGCCAAGATCTCTTCCCATTCATAGAGCGATAAACCAAGTTTTTGTGCAATGTAGGTTTTGTCGGCTTGAAGTTGCTCTTCACTAGGATAAGGTGGTTTCTTCAACTCGTTTAAAGCTTCTTCCTTCGTGATTTGCCCAGAAAGTATCAAACTTGATAGGTGTGCTTTGCGTTTATCAATACCGAATTTGGCGGGGAGGTAATGTCCCTGAAAGAACCTGGTAAGAACCGACTCATAGTGCATCGCTCCATAGTCCAGCCATCCAAACTCCTTAGCCAGGGTGCGCTTCGCCTCTGCCCTATTGTAAGGCATACGATCAAGCAAATGCCGTTCTTTAATCCCCTTCAAGAAGGGATAATAACCATAGCGCTGCCAAAAACTCATTGTGGGGAATTGATGCAATTTGACAGTACCATATCGTCTTTGAATTGCCAGGAGGTGGTGCAGATCAGCAGCATTGTATCCCCACGACACAGGGAGAATAGATTCGGAAGCGGCATTTCCCCCGGTGAGAATATAACTGACACGGTATTTCTCTGCAACTCCGTACAAGGCTGCAAGAAATGCGTGGTCTTGAGGTATTTCACAATTCTTTACTGAGGCTTTGTAGAAAGATGTCTGTAGATCACGCATTTCGTCCCAATCGATATTAAAGACATGTAACTCCAACCCAAGCTTCTCCACAATGTTGCCCACATTAGCCTCTGATTCCGGGGTGTTCCATCCGGTATCCACATGTACGAATAATAGGCGTAATCCGAGTTGGGAAGACATGTACGCTAGATAGGAGCTATCGATGCCCCCACTCAATCCCAGGATGGCGTCAAATTGTTTGTTTCGACCTCTGTTTTTTATTGAAGCAACTTCTTCATTAAGTAGCTTCCTGGCATCTTCTGAGTTGCTTAGCTCTATGATGGACTCTATGTGCTCATCGAAATAATGGCAAAAACTACATACGCCATCATCATCAAAGATTATTTCCTCGGCAGTCGTATCCATCACACAGCGCGTGCACATAAGCGGGCCAGAATTCATGTTCATAGACACCCTCCAGAGGTTTACCCGATAAAACCTTATTTTATATATCTATCATGCCGCCTGCAACCGCTTTCTCACCAAACCGGTTGATGCAATCTTCTCGGAATGGCTTTGTGAGCGTACCGGCCGATTTCTTGGACCATCTCTTGGAAGGGAGAAAGTACAGAACTTGGTGGGCATGACTTCAAATCGATCCCATAAGGCTTTAGAATATGTACTAGAACTGGGTTATAGCCTTTTCGCCGAATTGGCTTTTCAAGAGTGGCGAGCAAGAAACGGTAACGGAGACTGTGAAATCTGAGGATCTTATTTTAAAACAAGAGAACCGGAACGACAGGAGCAAAGAAGAACCAGTCATCATAGTGCGTCGGTCTCATGGCCTGGCTTCCTTGAAGCTAAAAGAACTATGGGAGTGTCGCGAATTGATGTATTTCCTTGCCTGGAGAGATATAAAGCTCAAGTACAAACAGACTATTCTGGGGGCATCATGGGCAATACTGCAGCCATTTCTGGCTATGCTCCTATTCACTCTAATATTCAACAAGCTGATAGGGCTTTCGAGCGAAGGTATACCTTATCCCCTCTTCTCATACTCGGGTCTGGTCATCTGGCTGTTCTTCGCAAACAGTGTGATGCAAGCGTCGGACAG
The DNA here is from genome assembly GCA_018896525.1 of Actinomycetota bacterium. Taxonomy (GTDB): domain Bacteria; phylum Actinomycetota; class Geothermincolia; order Fen-727; family Anoxymicrobiaceae; genus JAHIPE01. Next base: position 23,006 of record JAHIMR010000134.1, on the reverse strand, counting down.
CTTGGTCGCTCAGGCTAATACGGTAAAAAAAGTCTATTTTCCCCGTATGGTGATACCCGTTGCGGCAGTGGGGTGCAATGCTGTAGATTTTTTCCTCGCGTTCCTGGTTCTGATTGGTATGATGGTATACTACGGGTCCTCACCCGGTCTGGCGGTATTGATGGTTCCCCTTTTCCTCATATTGGCTCTAACTACCGTACTGGGGGTAGGCCTCTGGCTGTCCGCGCTGAACGTCCTGTTCCGTGATGTCCGTCACGTGGTTCCATTCATGATACAGATGTGGCTGTTCGCGTCGCCTATTGCTTACTCCAGCAGTTTCATGGCAGATAAGAACCCAATATGGGGCTATGTGTATGGAATGAACCCGATGGCGGGTGTTGTAGACGGCTTCAGATGGGCGCTTCTGGGAACCGAGATGCAGCAACCGCAAGTTATTATCATATCATCCCTGGTGGCGGTCGCTTTGCTCGTGAGTGGAGCTTACTTCTTCAAGAGAACGGAAAGGGTCTTCGCGGACGTATTATAGGAATAAAGGTTGAACAATGGATGCCCCGGCTTTAGAAGTTGAGAACATCGGAAAGAAGTATCAGATAGGAAAGCTTGCGCCAGGCTTCAGGACGCTGCGGGAAGCAATCACCGACGCCGCGAAGCGGCCCGTGAAGCGAACATGGAGTTTACTTCGGGGGAGTGCCTATGGGGCCGCACAGCTCGAAGAGGAGATATGGGCACTCAAGGAAGTCAGTTTTAAGGTAGGACAAGGTGAAGTGGTAGGCGTGATAGGTCGAAACGGGGCTGGAAAGTCGACCCTTCTAAGGGTACTCACGAGGATAACAGAGCCCACGGAGGGATTGGCCAGGATCAGGGGCCGTGTCGGGGCACTTCTCGAGGTTGGCACCGGACTTCATCATGAACTTACGGGAAGAGAGAACATCTACCTGAACGGTTCCATTCTGGGGATGAAGCGTGCTGAGGTTAACCGCAAGTTCGACGAAATGGTTGATTTCGCGGGGATTGAACAGTTTCTCGAGACCCCGATCAAGCACTACTCAGACGGCATGAGGGTACGCCTTGCCTTTTCCGTTGCGGCGCATCTGGATCCTGAGATACTGTTCGTCGACGAGGTGCTTTCAGTCGGCGATGTGGCATTTCAGAGGAAATGCGTTGGCAAGATGGGAGAGGTTGTCGGGGAAGGGCGCACGATCCTATTCGTAAGCCATAACATCACAGCCGTCCGGGAACTATGCCCGAGGTCCATACTCCTCGATAGAGGGAACCTGGTATTCGATGGCCCAACCGACGAGACTATAACCCGTTATCTCTCGGACGAAGTACTCTCCGACGGCACTCAGCCGGATCTGCGTTCAGGTATATGGATTATCCGGGAGTACTTCCGGGGAGTGGAGCAGGCTGGAGAGGGTTTGGTCTTGGACAGGGGTGAACCTATTACCTGCGGAGTCGAGATCCAGACAGAGAGGGTGCCTGACCGCGCTTGGTTGAATCTCGAGGTATTCTCGATTGGCGGAGTGCGCCTTGTTGATATGCGTAGCGATTACGACAATGTCGAGTTGGATCTAAAGCCTGGTGGAACGACGATGGAGGTTGGAATAGATGAGCTCCCGTTGCTGCCGGGAACTTACAGCATAAGATTCCGATTGCTATTTGACTACGGGGGACAAGTCCGTGCTGACGCCGGCAGGGAATTCCCGCTGCTGATTAGGAGCACAAAGGAAGGCGAGGGCAAGGAGCAGGCGTTCGTGTACGCGAGTCACTCCTGGAGGCGTTTATAAGGGGAGGCGCTCAGTCAAGTCCCCAAAGTTGTTACTTTGCTTTATGGGGCGCGCCAGTAATAGAATAAGGTGGAACGGCAGCCAGCGGAACGGCAAGGCCCTGTTACCATGGTCGAACTGCACATCGTCGATAACTCGCATCAGGACTCGCGTACCATGAGTGGTGGCGAACGTATCGCCATTGAACTGACCAGGAACTGGGTTGGTTCCGGGAACGTGGAGGTCGTGGTCCATGGGTCCAACCTTACCGAGTCTCTCTGGAGGCGTTACGTTGAAGATCCCGGGATCTCGTTTTCTGAGATAAGCAACCTGAATGAGGACGAGAGCCTGCGATACAGTTACCCGAAGAGGGTGTTTCAAGGGATCCGGTACGCCTTCGGGTTAAACATGAATCCGGAGGTGGAGAACCTGCTCTACACCGCCTCGGATTTCTGGCCCGACTCCCTCCCGGGATTGATAATCTATCTGCGCAATAGGGACTACTGTCGGTGGATCGCGGGGTTCTTCATGTTCGCCCCTAATCCCCTGAAGGGTTTCAGAGAGAATGGGCCTTGGCGGTTGCCCTCCGTAAGGGCTCTCATATATTGGGCATCCCAACAGCTTGCCTACCATGTCGTGAGGAGATTCGCCGACGCGGTGTTTGTGACAAGTGAGCCCGACGTGGACAGGTTCGTTTCTCTAAAGAGAGCGAGGGAGAAAGTGATCGTGATAAGGGGAGGGGTAGATGTTCCCTCTGCCGACCGGTTGGATGAGGTGGACAATGTTGAAGGAGAGTATGATGCGGTTTTCGTTGGAAGATTCCATCCCCAGAAAGGCGTGGTTGAGCTGATCGACATCTGGGGGATGGTTTGTCAGGAGATCCCCGGAGCCAGGCTGGCGTTGATCGGAGTGGGGCCACTTGAGGAAGAGGTAAGGGGGAGAATATCGTCACTGGGGCTTGATGGAGAGATCGATGTCTTGGGCTTCCTGGACGGTGAACCAAAACATGAGGTATTCAGAAAGAGCAAGCTCATTCTCCACCCGGCTTTGTATGACAGCGGAGGAATGGCGGCGGCTGAAGGCATGGCTTTCGGGCTTCCCGGTGTCTCCTACGACCTGCTCGCGTTAAGGACATATTACCCAAGGGGGATGGCCAAGGTGCCGCTTGGCCATCCTGAAGAGTTCGCCGGGACGATAGTCGGTTTATTGAACAACCAGGAGGAGCGTGACAGTTTAGGACGGCAGGCGCGTGAACTGATTACCCGGGAATGGAGTTGGGATATTCAAGCCGACCGGATATGGAACTCTATCTCGTCCGCCGGCCTGTTGAAGGATGATTGACGCGGGGTTGTCCGAGGTAGGAGGTCCGCTTGGTTTGACGCGCTCTGTTGGTCGGGAGACAGGAGAATAGTATATGGCCGGTAAGCCCTCCGGGGGCAAAGCGCCCGATGTCAGTATAGTGATCCCGACCCTCAACGCCGAGAAGACACTCCCGCGATGCCTGGAGAGCATTACACATCAAGACTTCGGCGGCGCGATCGAGATTATTGTAGCTGACGGTGGTTCCACCGACGGGACGGTGTCGGTTGCCAGGGAATACGGCTGTATCATAGTCGAGAACCACCTCAAAACCGGTGAAGCAGGGAAGGCCTGTGGTATCAGGAAGGCCACTGGAGAGATTGTAGCGCTAATCGACAGCGATAACTTGCTATGTGGCGACGACTGGTTGAAGCGGATGACCGCTCCTTTCCGTGACTCAGGGATCGCCGGCAGCGAACCACTGGAGTATGAGTTTCGGCGCAGTGACGCCCCACTCACCAGGTATTGCGCGCTAATGGGCATGAACGATCCACTGTGTTACTTTATCGGGAACTACGACCGCGTTAACACCATCACAGGCCGATGGACCGGCCTGGATATCGCCACGCGTGATCGAGGTGACTACCTGGATGTCTACCTGGAGACAGGTGCCCTTCCGACCATGGGCGCCAACGGCTTCCTGGTGAGGAGGAATCTACTGGAGGAGATGAAGATCGGCGACTACCTCTTCGATATAGACTTGCTCTATAACCTTGTGAAAGCAAACCATCACCGCTTCGCGAAGGTCAAGATCGGAATAGTTCATATCTATGGTCGGGGCCTGGGGACTTTCGCCCGCAAGCAACTACGCAGGGCTAGGGACTACCAATATTACAGGGCGCGGGGCATGAGGAGTTACCCCTGGAGTAGACAAAAAAGGTGGGCGCTGGCTAAGTTTACGGTCTACTGCTTGCTGGTGGTCCCGTTGCTGGCGCAGTCTCTTATCGGGTACCGAAAGAAGCCGGATTCCGCCTGGGCGCTGCATGCTCCCGCGTGCGTGATAACCCTGTTTATCTACTCCTGGGGCTTTATTGAGGGAGCTATTCGGCCACGGGAGCAGAAGCGAACCGGTTGGAGTCAGTAACGTGGCGACCGCGTGTCTATTGACGGCGGCGTGTGGTGAAATCCCTCAGGTGGCCCAGCACCGCTTTGCCGGCGCGGGCCACGAACTTGAGGTCGTCCGTGCTCCTTATGGAAAGCACTGTACGGGCGATGAAACGGGGGGACAGGAAAGCGCGGTAGAGGCCCTGCGTTAACTGCTTCATCTCGCCTTCACTGATGGGGCTCTTCATCACCGGTCCGCTCATGTCGTAGCGGTCCCAGTCGGTGGTCAGCAGCCAGCCGTTCTCCAGGGCCTCCTCGAACAGCGGGGTTCCCGGGTACGGTATGACGATGGTGGCCTGGAGCATGTCGGCGTCACCGCTGGTGAGGAGTTCGCGGCAGAGGTCCAGCGTTCGCCGGGCGTCCCGGGCCGACTCCCACGGGTATCCGACCATAGTGGTCAGGTGCACCGTCAGGCCCGCTTTCTTGGCCAGCCGGCAGCTCTCGACTATCTCCTGGACCGTAGTCCCCTTGCGGAGATGGTCGAGCGTGTCCTGGCTGGCCGACTCCAACCCGAACTTGAGAAGGCGGAAACCGGCCTCGGCCATCAGCAGGTACTCGTCGCCGCTTGCCGAGCCGACCCTCGCGTTGCAGGAGATATCAGTCTTTCGGTTGTATCCCCTGTCTATCATGCCCCGGCAGAACCTCGTGAGCCAGCCTCCCGCCGGGAACGTCCCGGTGTCGTCGAAGATCTCCTTTATACCGTAGCGGTCGATCAGGCGGCCTATCTCGTCCAGGACGTCCTCTGCGCGGCGCGCCCGGAACGACGGGTAGAGGGTCGTCCAGGAACAGAACGTGCAACGGGCGTACCAGCAGTCGCGCCCGGCCATCGTGTAGGTGTGGGGGCTCTTAACGAAAAGGTGCTCTCCGTACAGGTCCCACCGGGTGAGGTCACGGTCGATCTCCGGCGCCGAACCCAGGTCGTGGTCCAGGGTGAACGGTCCGGTGTTGGCGGGCGAGCCGCCCTCGCGGTACCAGATGCCCGCCTCCAGGACGCCATTTCCCTCCAGGTGTTCCACAAGGTTTACGAGCAGGAAGTCGTAATCGCCGCCGGTCAGGACGAAATCGACCGGGCACATCTCCATCGACTCCTCCGGCAGCGCGGTTACGTGGTCACCGAACAGCGCCACGAGCATGTCTGGGAAATCGGCCTTGATGCGCCTGATGATCTCCCAGTGCTTTTTCACCACCGGCGTCTTGGTCTCCATGGCGATGAGCCCGGGACGCTCGCTCTCCAGAAAGGCGTGGAACCGCTCCGGGGCCCACTTCATGGCTATGGCGTCGTTCCAGACCACGTTATGTCCCGCTCGGGCAAGCATGGTGGCTGCGCTCGCCGGAACCATCGGGTAGATGAAAGACGGGTTGTGGAACCACTGGAACTGCCGGTTCTGACCCAATGTGGGATGCCTCTCGCCACCGAGGGGCGGGTAGGAGATCGCGACCTTCACTGTTCTTTCATCCTCCTGGCCGTAAGGCCCCGCAGGAACCCGACTCCGTAGGTGATATGGGTGACTATGATACCGGGAAAAACCAGGAGGTTGGTCAGGATGTCCAGGCTTTTCACGCTGGAGAACGCGGCCAGGAGGAGGTAGAGGCCAATCACCGATAGGTAGATGCACAACGTCACCTGGCTGAAGACGGACGCGACCAGCCCGGCCGCAACTGCCAGCACGAACAGAGTGGGCACGAAGTACTGGAAGCGCCTGGAGGTCTCAGGGAACTTCCTCACGAAGAACCCCCGGTGCTTGGCGTAGGAGTAAACCTGCTTCATGTGGGGCTTGAAGACCGCCCTTCTATGGTGATTCACGGTCACGTTGGGGACGTAGAGTATCCTCTTTCCCAGTTCCCGGGTGAGCTTAAGGCAGAGCACGGTGTCCTCACCGGGCCAGAACTCACGGGTGAACCCGCCGACCGCATCGAAGTCGGAGCGCCTGACCAGGAGGTTGCATGTCGGGTGGTCGTCGACCTCCCTGAGGGCGTGGGACGTGTAGCGGTACGTGGTTGAACCGGATACCATCGAGGCGGAGTAGACCATTCCGCTGGCCTGTTCGCGCCGGGAGTCGTTTGCCGGGGTGACCGCGGGGCCGCCTACCGCGGCGACGTTTTCGTCCTGGAAGTACGGCACCACGTTCTTCAGCCAGTTGAAGTCCGGCCAGGCGTCGGCGTCGATGAACGCGATGATATCGGCGTCACTGTCGGCGGCGCCCATGTTCCGTTTCACCGCCGGTCCCACCGGGCCGCTGGCGATGACCGCGCTCCCGGCTGGGTCAAGTTCGACCACTGCCGGCGAGTCCGGTATCAGCTTGATATCGAAGTTGGAGTAGTTGAGCTCGTGGCACCTGCGGAGGCACTCCTCGACCACCTGGCCCACCTCGCGTGTGGGTATCACGATGGAAATCCTGGGCTCCTCGGGAACCACCGGCTTGAGCGGGCTGTCGTAGTACTTCAGGAAGTGGAGCCGGTAGAAGATAGCCATCGTGTCGACGATGATCCAGCGGATGTCGACCCACTTGATTCGGCCGTAACTCCTCTGGAAACTGAGGGTGATGGGGGCCTCCGTTATCCTGTAGCCCATACGGTTCGCGACAACCATTAGCTCGAGGTCCAGTGCGTACTTCTTGCTCACCATGCGGGGGAACGCCCTGGTGAGCGCCTCCCTGCGGAAGAGCTTTATCCCGGTCTGGGTGTCCTTGATAGGGAGGCGGAAGAGCAGCCATATCAACAGGTAGTACACCGTGCTGTAGAGCTTGCGGACCGAGGGGTACCTGAGCTTGGATTCCGGGTGCCGCTTGCTCCCGATGACGATATCGGCGTCGGTGTCCTCCATCCGCTGCAGGAGGTTGTTGATCTGGGAGGGGTGAAGGTCGAGGTCCGCGTCCAGGAAGCAGACAAGCTCCTTGCCGGACGTCTGGAAACCTCTCTTAAGCGCGTTTCCCTTTCCCCGGTTCTCGGGCAGGAGTACGGGGGTGATGCTCTCGAACTCGCGTGCCGCCCTCTCTATTTCAAGGGCGGTATCGTCGCTGCTGCCGTCGTCGACAAGTATTATCTCGTGCTCCAGCCCCAGTTCCCCAAGGACCCGCGCCGTCTCTGACGCGGTGCGGAACACGGTGCCTGCTTCGTTGTAAGCGGGTATTATCAGTGACAACCCGTCCAATTGAGTATCCTTCCGCACGGTTTTACCAACCAGCGGCGCCCGCGTCCTGGATTATCGTTACCGGCTTTCGCCCGGAACCTGCATCCTGCTACTATATTATATTTGATATCGGGTTGACTCGGCATCCGTCCCCCGGCTCAACTGTTATTGTATTATCTACAGGCGGGATAATACCGTTTGAAATGAGGCGGGAACGACACAGGACAAGAGGAGGTGCCGACAATCATATCGACCAGTGATTTCAGGAACGGGCTGACCATCGAACTGGGCGGCCAGATGTTCCGCATTGTCGAGTTCCAGCATGTCAAGCCGGGAAAGGGAGCCGCTTTCGTGCGCACCAGGTTGAAGAACGTTGAGACCGGGGCGGTGGTGGACAAGAACTTCAGGGCCGGGGAGAAGGTCGAGGAGGCGGTGCTGGTACACCGGCGCATGCAGTACCTGTACCGCGATGATGAGAATTATGTACTCATGGACCTCGAGAGCTACGAGCAGATAGACGCGGGTCCCGGGGTTATCGGGGAAGCATCCTCCTACCTGGTGGAGAACCAGGAGTTCAGCGTTTTCATGCGGAAGGGCAGGCCGGTAACCATCGAGTTGCCGGCGGCGGTCAAACTGGAGGTCGCCGAGGCGGAACCGTGGTTGAAAGGAGACACCACGGGGGCTTCCACCAAGCCGGTGACCCTGGTGACAGGCCTGGTGGTGCAGGTGCCGTTGTTCATTGAGGAGGGCGACACGTTGAAGGTCGATACACGATCGGGAAGCTATATCGAGAGGGCGTAACCGGAATGGCCAAAGGAACCAGCAGCCGCAGCAAGCAGCGAAGGTACGCACTGAGGATCCTTTTCGAGGTGGACATCAACGAGTCATCGGTGGCCGAGGTGCTCGAGGCGAAGCGTGATGCCGGTGAGGATAAAGTACCTGGCGAGTTTACGGTCGACCTGGTGAGCGGGGTGCAGAAACATCGCGTCGAGATAGACCGGGTGATCTCCAGGTACTCCGAAGACTGGGACCTGGCGAGGATGCCCGGGGTGGACCGCAACATACTCCGCATGTCACTCTGTGAACTGTTATTCATGGACGATGTACCACCGGGAGCGACCATAAACGAGGCCGTGGAACTTGCCAAGGCGTTTTCTACCAGTGATTCCGGCAAGTTCATCAATGGGGTCCTCGGCCGCATCAACCGTGACCTTGAAGCCGGAAAACTTCTCTACCCCAGCCAAAACCCCCCTAATCAACAAGAAAACGAAAAAAACGCACCATAGGGGCCAGGCCCCTAACGTGCAAAACGCACCATAGGGGCCAGGCCCCTAACGTGCAAAACGCAACAAAGGTGCCAGGCACCAAACGTGCACTTGCCGAGGGGCGGGGAAAGTGGTACTTTATTAATGACCTTTAATCTAGTCCGGTGAGGCTAGCAAGGAAGGAAAAGATGAACGCTAATGTTACATGTCATGCCTTCACGCATCGCGGGGAGGCGTTTTCTTTAAATACCATGCACTTCAAGGCGCTGACCCCCGCGTCGGTCGGGGGTGATACCGGTGGAGTTTGAGGCACGCGCCCAGCTGCTTGACGCTGACGATATAGCCCGCGTTATCAGGCGGGTTGCCCACGAGATCCTGGAGAGGAACAAGGGCCGGGACGACATCGCGCTGGTCGGGGTGAGGACGAGAGGCGTATTTCTTGCCCGGCGCCTTGCCCGGACGATCGAGGAGATAGAGGGTGGGAGCGTCTACGTGGGGGAGCTTGACGTATCTCTCTACAGGGATGACGTGGCTATCCGGAGGGCCTCCAACGTGGGAGTGACCCAGATCGACTTCGACGTCAACGACAAGAAGGTGGTCATAGTCGATGACGTGTTGTTCACCGGGCGCACCACCAGGGCGGCGATGGACGCGATCATGGACTTCGGTCGCCCGGCGGTGATACAGCTCGCGGTGCTGATCGACCGTGGACACCGGGAGGTTCCCATAAGGGCCGACTACGTGGGGAAGAACCTGCCGACCTCGGGGAACGAGAAGGTAAGAGTTTCGCTCACCGAGATTGACGAAACCGACATGGTTGAGGTGGGGGAGGAGCGGGAGCGATGAAGGAAGGCGGAGGAGGATACAGGAATTTGCTCGCGATATCGAGCCTGGACAAGGATGACGTTCTCAGCCTCCTGGACTCGGCACGCTCGTTCGCCGAGGTCTCCACCCGCTCGGTGAAGAAGGTACCCGCCCTGCGGGGCAAGACCATCGTGAACCTCTTCATGGAGCCCAGCACCCGGACCCGAATGTCGTTCGAGCTGGCGGCCAAGAGGCTTAGCGCCGACGTGGTCAACTTCTCCAGCAGCACCAGCAGCCTGTCGAAGGGCGAGAGCTTGAAGGACACCGCAAAGACCATCGTGGCGATGGGGGTGGACGCGGTAGTGGTTCGCCACGGGAGCGCCGGAGCCCCCTTGATGCTGACCGACTGGGTTGAATGCTCGGTCATAAACGCGGGTGACGGAATGCACGAGCACCCCACGCAGGCGCTTCTGGACCTGTTCACTATCCGCGAGCGGCTGGGCAGACTGGAGGGGCTCAAGGTGGCGATAGTAGGCGATATCGATCACTCGAGGGTCGCCCGCAGCAACATACACGCCCTGCGAAAGGTGGGAGCGGAGGTAGTGCTGGTGGCGCCGCAGTCGCTGCTGCCCCGGGATATACAGCGGATGGACGTCGCGGTGGCCGGCACGATCGATGAGGTGCTGGGGTGGTGTGACGTGCTCTATCTGCTGCGAATTCAGCTTGAGCGGGTAAACGAGTCGAGGTTTCCGTCGCTGCGTGAGTACACGCTACTCTACGGCCTGACCGATGCCAGGTGGTCGGAGCTCGACCACAAACCCATGGTGATGCACCCCGGCCCGATGAACCGCGGGGTTGAGATAGACTCCAGCGTGGCCGATGACGTGGAGTCGGTCATCACCGGGCAGGTGGCGGCGGGGGTGGCACTAAGGATGGCGGTTCTCTACGACCTCCTGGGAGGCAGCCATGGCTGACAGTATCCTGATAAAGGGAGGCAGGGCCCTTACTTTTCCCGGGGGCCTCACCGGTGAGGTCGATATCATGGTCGAAGCCGGCCGCATCAAGCAAGTGGAGGCGGGGATCAACGCCGGCGGCGCGATGGTAATCGACGCTTCCGGCTGCGTGGTGGCCCCCGGACTGGTGGATATGCATGTTCACCTCCGCGAGCCGGGAATGGAGTACAAGGAGGACATAGCGAGCGGCAGCAGGGCCGCCGCCCGGGGTGGCTTCTCGGCGGTTTTCTGCATGCCAAACACCGAGCCCCCCGTAGACAACCTCTCGGTGGCGGAGTACGTGTACGACCGTGGGGTGGACGAGGGTTTTTGCATGGTCCTGCCGCACGGGGCGATAACGGTTGGCAGGAGGGGCGAGACGTTGGCCCCGATGGGAGAGATGGCGGCATGCCGGGCCGGGGTCATGGGGTACAGCGATGACGGCGACCCCGTTGCCAATTCGGAGATGATGCGCCGCGCGATGGAGTACGCGCGGACCATAGGCGCGCTTATCATCTCGCATAGCGAGGAGAGAAGCCTCTCGGACGGCGGCCAGATGAACGAGGGGTACTACTCCACGTTGCTGGGGTTGCGGGGTATTCCCGGCGAGGCCGAACAGATAGGAGTCTACCGCGACATATGCCTGGCGGAGAAGACCGGCGCCACGCTGCATCTGGCGCACATTTCGACCTCCGGCTCGGTTGAGCTGGTACGTAGCGCCAAGAGACGCGGAGTACGGGTGACCTGCGAGGTGGCGCCGCATCATTTCTCGCTGGACGACTCCATGCTGACATCTTATGACACGAACTTGAAGATGAATCCGCCGTTGCGTTCCCGGGGAGACGTCGAGGCGCTGATGGAGGGCCTCGCCGACGGAACAATAGACGTGATAGCCACGGACCACGCCCCTCACGCGTCTCACGAGAAGGAGACCGAGTTCGACCGGGCCCTGTTCGGGGTGGTGGGGCTGGAGACGTGCCTGGCGCTGGTGATGACGAAGGTGGTGGATTCCGGCGTGCTGTCGCTGGAGGACGCTATCGCCAGGTTAACCGAGGCGCCGGCGAGGATAATGAGTATGGAACGCTGGGGTTACGGCACGGCACTGGAGGAGGGAGACGACGCCAACCTGGTCGTTTTCGATCCTGAGCAAAGATGGACGGTCGATCCCGGGGAGTTCATGTCGCGCTCGCGGAACACCCCTTACGCCGGCTGGGACGTCAGGGGCAGGGTGCAGCACACGTTGTTCAAGGGGCGACTCGTGGTAATAGACGGAGAGTTGGCGGAAGGAACAAGGTAAGCGAATGTACATCCCCGAGGGAAGAAAGCCCGCGGTACTGGTCCTGGAGGACGGTACCGTATTCGAGGGCCTGAGCATGGGGGCCTCGGGGGAGTTTCTCGGCGAGGCATGCTTCAACACCAGCATGGCAGGGTACCAGGAGATACTCACCGACCCGTCGTACGCGGGGCAGATGGTCACCATGACCTACCCCCTGATAGGCAACTACGGGGTGAACGCCGATGACTACGAATCCCCACGGGTTTACATGGGGGGATTCCTGGTCAGGGAGTTGTCACGCCTGCACAGCAACTGGCGCGCAACCGGTGGTCTGGAGGCGTTTCTCGAGGAAAACGGGGTGGTGGGCATAGAGGGGCTGGACACCCGGGCGCTCACCCGGCACATACGCACCCGGGGCGCCATGGAGGCGGCCCTGAGCAGCACGGATCTGGACACCGATAGCCTCCTGTCAAAGGTCAAACGCGCTCCCGGGCTCGTTGGGAGGGACATGGTCAAGGAGGTGACCACCGGGGAGCCGTATGTATGGGAGGACGACACGGTAGGCGAGCCGACGTTCGAGGTCCTGGCGTATGATTTCGGCATCAAGAGGAACATCCTGAGACTGCTTGCCGGGAACGGCTGTCGGGTCACGGTGGTCCCCGCGTCCACCACCGCGGCCGAGGTGCTCCGGCGTGACCCGGACGGGGTCTTTCTGTCAAACGGGCCCGGAGACCCGGGCGCGGTTACCTACGCGGTTGAGGCGATCCGAGGCATTCTGGGGAAGAAGCCGTTGTTCGGGATATGCCTGGGACACCAGTTGCTGGGGCTGGCCCTGGGTGGAAGCACTTACAAGCTCAAGTTCGGGCACCGGGGGGCCAACCAGCCGGTCTTGAACCGGGACACCGGCCGGGTGGAGATTACCGCCCAGAACCACGGGTTCGCGGTTGACACGGAGTCACTTTCGGCCTGCAAGTTTGGGGATGTCGAGCTCACCCACCAGAACCTGAACGACGACACATCGGAGGGGTTGAGCTGCGATGAGGCGGGGGCGTTCTCGGTCCAGTACCACCCGGAGGCCTCGCCGGGGCCGCATGACTCGCGTTACCTGTTCGAGCAGTTCGCTCAGCGGATGAGGGAGTGGCGATAGATGCCGCGACGGGACGATATAGAGAAGATACTGATTGTGGGTTCGGGGCCGATCATCATCGGCCAGGCGTGCGAGTTTGACTACTCCGGAACCCAGGCGTGCAAGGTCCTGAGAGATGACGGTTACGAGGTGGTCCTGGTGAACAGTAACCCCGCGACCATAATGACCGACCCCGAGTTCGCCGACAGGACCTACATCGAGCCGATAACCCCCGAGTGGGTCGCGAAGATCATCGAGCGGGAGCGCCCGCAGGCACTGCTCCCGACGCTGGGTGGCCAGACAGGCCTCAACGTGTCGGTTGAATTAGCGAGTAGTGGGGTGCTGGAGCGGTTCGGCGTCGAGATGATAGGGGCCAGCTACGATGTCATCAACAAGGCCGAGGACCGCAACCTCTTCAAGGAGGCGATGAGGAACATCGGCCTGGACCTGCCGGAGAGCGACTTCGCCTACACGCTACCCGAGGCGAAAGAGGTAGCCCGTCGGCTCGGTTTCCCGCTGGTCATAAGGCCCAGCTTCACCCTGGGGGGCGGGGGAGGGGGGCTGGTGTACGACATGGAGGAGTTCCTGGAGATCGCCAGGTACGGACTCGACCTGAGCCCCATTACCGAGATCTTGATCGAGAAGTCGGTCAAGGGCTGGAAGGAGTACGAGCTGGAGGTAATGCGGGACAAGAACGACAACGTGGTGATAGTCTGCTCCATCGAGAACTTCGACCCCATGGGGGTACACACCGGGGATTCCATAACCGTGGCCCCGGCCCAGACGCTCACCGACATGGAGTACCAGGTCCTGCGTGACGCATCCATCGCGATCATGCGCGAGATAGGGGTGGAGACCGGTGGCTCCAATATACAGTTCGCCATCGAGCCGGACACCGGCCATATGGTGGTCATAGAGATGAACCCCCGGGTATCACGCTCCAGCGCCCTGGCCTCCAAGGCTACAGGGTTCCCCATAGCCAAGATCGCCGCCAAGCTCGCGGTAGGCTACACGCTGGACGAGATACCCAACGACATAACCCGCGAGACGTACGCCTGCTTCGAGCCCGCTATCGACTACTGCGTGGTCAAGATCCCCCGGTGGGCGTTCGAGAAGTTCCCCGGCGCGGACCAGACCCTTACCACCAGTATGAAATCGGTGGGCGAGGTGATGTCCATCGGGCGCACGTTCAAGGAGTCCATCCAGAAGGCGGTGCGGTCCCTGGAGATAGACCGCTACAGCTTGAGGGACTCAGAAGAAACCCCCGTAGACGATCTCCCCGGGCAACTGGAGAAGCCCAGCCACCGCCGCCTGTTCCAGATATTCCGCGCCCTGCAGGTGGGAATGGACACAGGCGAGATATTCGAGAGGACCGGGGTGGACCCCTGGTTCCTGGACAACCTGCTCCAGGTGGCCGAAATGGAGGAGGAACTGGCCCGCCACAGACTTGGCGGCGTACCCGATGACCTGCTCCTTGAGGCGAAGCGGTACGGGTTCTCCGACGTCGAACTGGCCCGTCTTCTGGGAGGCACCGAGGCGGAGGTGCGGGAGCATCGCCTGGGGAGGGGTATCGTTGCGGTGTTCAAGTCGGTGGACACCTGCGCGGCGGAGTTCGAGGCCTACACACCGTACTACTACTCAACTTACGAGTCCGAGGACGAGGTGCGGCCCACCGACAAGGAAAAGGTAATGATACTGGGGAGCGGCCCCAATCGCATCGGGCAGGGGATAGAGTTCGACTACTGCTGTGTGCACGCTTCTTTCGCCTGCCAGGAGTTGGGCTACGAGACCATAATGGTCAACTGCAACCCCGAGACGGTATCCACCGACTATGACACCAGCGACCGCCTCTACTTCGAGCCGCTCACTTTTGAGGACGTCATGAACATCGTGGACCGAGAGCGCCCGATAGGGGTAATAGTCCAGCTGGGTGGGCAGACCCCGCTAAAGCTGGCGATTCCCCTGGAGCGCGCCGGGGTGAACATCCTGGGCACCTCTCCGTCAGCGATAGACAGGGCTGAGGACAGGGAGAGGTTTGGGCGCGTGCTCAAGGGTCTGGGCATCAACCACCCGCCGGACGGGACCGCCACTTCGGCGGCCGAAGCGCTGGAAGCGGCAAGGAGGATCGGGTATCCGGTGCTGGTGAGGCCGTCGTATGTTCTGGGCGGCAGGGCGATGGAGATCGTCTATAACGATGAGATGATGGGGCGATACATAGAGACAGCGGTGAAGGCCTCCCCGGAGCATCCGGTGTTGATAGACAAGTTTCTGGAGGACGCCAAGGAGATAGACGTTGACGCTCTCTCTGACGGGAAAGAGATATATATAGCCGCGATAATGGAGCACGTGGAGGAAGCGGGTATACACTCCGGGGACTCGGCGTGCGTCATACCGCCGCCGTTCATAGGCGAGGAGGTCAAGGAGACCATCAGGGAGCACACACGGCGCCTCGCCGTCGAGCTGGGCGTTGTCGGGCTCATAAACGTCCAGTACGCGGTCAAGGGGGACGAGGTGTTCGTACTCGAGGTCAACCCCCGGGCCAGCCGGACGGTGCCGTTCGTGAGCAAGACCATCGGCATACCCATCGCCAAGATGGCAACCCGCCTGATGCTGGGGCAGACGCTGGGAGAGCTGAGGCTCGGGGAGGAGCGTTTTTCCGGCCTAAAGCATGTGTCTATCAAGGAGGCGGTGCTCCCGTTTGTCCGGTTCCCGGGGGTGGATACCGTTCTGGGGCCGGAGATGAAGTCCACCGGCGAGGTGATGGGGATCGACGACTACTCACCCGGCTCCAACTCGGGGATAGGAATGGCGATGGTCAAGGCGCAGATAGCCAGTTACAACCACTTTCCCATCTCCGGCACCGTGTTCGTCAGCGTTCCCGACCGGAAAAAGCCGGCGGGCGTTTACCTGGCGAAACGCCTGGAGCAACAGGGCTTCAGGATACTCGCTACCGAGGGTACCGCCCGGAAGCTGGCGGAGAAGGGCGTCAACGTCGAGACGGTCAGGAAGGTGGGGGAGGGGAGCCCTGACGTTGTGGACCTGATAAGGGACGGGGAGATCGACCTGGTGATAAACGTGCCCGGCGGCCAGGGTAGCCGCGGGGCCGGATATCGCATCAGGACCGAGGCCACCGTCAACGGCGTTCCCTGCATCACCACCATCGAGCTTGCCGAAATCGTGATAATGGGGATCGAGGCGCTCAAGGAGAGAGGTCTCAGCGTGAAGAGCATACAGGAGTACCACCGCGAGATAGAGGAGCCGGCGGGTGGCTGACATCGCATCTCCTACAAGAGGCGTCACCTGCGCCGCCACGCTGGAGCGCCGGGAGGAAGCCTCCCCCGGCGTGTTCATCCTGGAGTTCCGTCTGGATGGAGGTCCTCCGGTGGCTCAGCCGGTGCCTGGCCAGTTCTATCAGTTCAACTGCGGCGGCGGCCGTGAGCACATGCTCCCGAGGCCCTTGAGCGTCCACGGCGTCACACGGTGGGACGATGAGGTTGCCGTGCTCAAGTTCCTGGTTGAGTCGGTGGGGTGGGGGACGGAGCGCCTCTGCTCCCTGGAGGACGGGGACGAGGTGGGATTGCTCGGCCCGCTGGGCAGGGGGTTCTCACTGGCCGAAGACGGGAAGGCGCTCCTGGTTGCGGGGGGGATGGGGATAGCGCCCCTCTTCTTCCTGGCCTCCGAGATGGACCGCGGCGATAAGGAGTATGACCTGTTGGCCGGGTTCAGGTCGGCGGGGCAGTTCTATCGGCCGCTTTCGGGCCTTAAAGGCGGTGTGGATGTCTATACCGACGACGGTTCTCTGGGAAACAGGGGGATGGTTTCCGGCGGTGCGGACGGCCGCCTCGAGGGAGTGGTGTACAATGCCGTTTACACCTGCGGCCCACAGGCGATGATGACGGTCGTAGCCGGGATTTCGGAGGAAGCAGGCGTGCCCTGCCAGGTCTCCCTCGCCTCCAGGATGGGGTGCGGGATTGGGGCGTGCCGGAGTTGCGTCATTGAGGGCAGGGGAGCAGAAAACCTTTGTGTTTGCTCGGACGGCCCGGTGTTTGAATCGTATAAGGTTGCATGGACGGGAGCGGGAGATATTGAATAACAGTACTTATAAATATCATCATTCGTATTGTTATAGAACAGTATAATACATTAACATCATTAGCATCACTATTATAAGGGAGTAACAGGTGGGGGACGTGGAACTGGCGGTCGAAGTGGCCGGAGTGAAGCTCGCAAACCCGGTCATACTGGCGTCAGGCACGGCGGGCTACGGGATCGAACTGTCTTCCCTGGTGGACCTTTCCAGGGTCGGGGCCCTGGTGTTGAAGTCGGTGACCCTGGAACCCAGGAAGGGAAACCCCGAGCCAAGAGTCTGGGAAACGGCGGCCGGGATGCTGAACTCGATAGGCCTGGAGAACGTCGGGGTACAGGCGCTCATCGCGGATATCATCCCGGCGCTGGAGGGGCTGGGAACTCCGGTCTTCGCCAGCATCGCCGGGGATACCGTAAGATCATACGCGCGTCTGGCCGCGCGCATCCAGGGCGCCGGTGGGGTAGATGCCCTGGAGGTGAACGTGTCCTGTCCCAACGTCGAGAAAGGGGGCATACAGTTCGGTGTTGATCCCGGGGCAACCTCCGCTATAGTGATGTCGGTCAAGGAGAACTGTGACCTGCCGGTGTTCGTCAAACTGACCGCGGCGGTTGCCGATATCTCGCGCATTGCGGTTGCCGCACAGAAGGCCGGCGCCGATGGCCTGACGTTGATAAACACGATTCCCGGGCTGGCAATCGACCCGGCGACCAGGACTCCGCGCCTCGGTGGGGTGATCGGAGGCCTCTCCGGACCGGCTATCAAGCCGGTGGCGTTAAAGGCGATATGGGAGTGCTACGAGGCGACCGGGTTACCCATAATAGGCGGCGGGGGTATTTGCGACACCGGAGACGTGCTGGAGTTCCTTATTGCGGGGGCGAGCGCCGTCTCGGTCGGCACGGCGCTGTTCAGGGACCCCGGAAGGGTTCTTGATATCATTGACGAGTTGCCCGGCGCAATTGAGCGCGCCGGTGCCCGTAGCGCAGGAGAACTGACCGGCACTCTCACGGAAACCTCAAGGTAGCGCCGGCATCCTGCCGGCAAGAACCGTATTGTAGCGCCGGCATCCTGCCGGCATTAAGATGAATACACAAGAGAGGCACTGTGAAAAATAGCGACATAAGTGATCTCAGCCCGCTGATAATTGCACTGGACACCACCGATCTGAGTGAGGCAAGGCGGCTTGCCGGGGAGGTCCGCGAGTCCGTTGACATTGTAAAGGTGGGGCTGCAACTGTTTTCCGGCTCGGGCTCGTGGGCGGTAGAGGCGCTGAAAGATGACGGCTTCGAGGTTTTTCTGGACATCAAGATGAACGATATCCCTAATACAGTTGCGAACGCCTGCCGGGTTTTTTGCCAGTACGAGCCGTTCATGCTCACCGTTCATGCCACCGGCGGCCAGGAAATGATGAGGGCGGCGGGCAGGGCGGTGAAGGAGGAGTGCTCCCGGTCGGGCCTCAGGAAGCCCATTCTGATAGGGGTTACGGTCCTTACCAGCATGGATCTTCTCGCACTTGAGAAGATAGGGGTAACCGCACCGATCGAGGAACAGGTGATACGGCTCGCGAGGCTCGCGGTGGACTCTGGAATGGACGGGCTGGTGACATCGCCATTGGAAACGCTCCCGGTGCGTCGCGCTGTGGGGGACAACATCGTCCTGGTGACCCCTGGAGTTCGAATCGCCCCGATCGGCACAGACGATCAGAGAAGGGTCGCGACACCTCGCGACGCCATGGACTCCGGTGCGGATTTCCTGGTGGTGGGAAGGCCGCTCTACAACGCGGATGACCCACCCGCCGTGGCCGCCGGGATACTGAAGGATATATTGACCCGTTGAGGAGGAACGATATTGGACGAGAAGGAGTTGCTGGAACTGCTCGAGAGCAGCGGAGCGCTGCGGAATGGCCACTTCAAGCTGTCTTCGGGGAGGCATAGCGACACCTACGTGCAGTGCGCTCTCCTGCTCCGTGACCCGGACGACGCGGTGCGGGTTGGAAACGCGCTGGCTGAGAAGGTGGAAGGGGAGGTCGGCCTCGTGCTTTGCCCGGCGCTGGGTGCGGTGGTGATAGGGTTTACGGTCGCGCTGGCGCTGGGGGTGGAACTGGTATTCGCCGAGAGGCATAACGGGAAGATGGAGTTGCGACGGGGCTTTGAGATACCCGCCGGCTCGAGGGTGTTGCTGGTAGAGGACGTGATAACCACCGGCGGCTCGATAATGGAACTGGCGCGGATGGTCGAGGAGGCGGGCGCATCGGTAACTGCCCTCTGCTGCATGGTCGACAGGGGCAAACTGGACGCCGGGGAGTACCGGTTGTGCTCCCTTCTCCGGCTTCAAGTCGCCTCGTACCCCCCGGACGAGTGCCCGCTGTGCGCACGGGGGGTCCCCATCGACGCTCCCGGAAGCCGTTACACCGGCTGAACCAGGCATTATAGGGTTACCCCGTTGCGTCAATGACGCACTGGTGACAGGTACCAGTGGCTCAAAATGACGCACTGGTGACAGGTACCAGTGGCTCAAACAGCCCAGGCTACTGTACGGAACGTTGGATATTCCGTATAATCCCCTTATTCGACGAGACGTCAAGGTCTTCTTCCGGTCGACCGGTGGAAGCGATAGGGATTCCCGATTGGTACTGTATGAAAAAGGCCGGAAGAGTGTTCGTGGTGGCGGGGCCGTCGGGGGCGGGGAAGGGCACGCTGATTCGCAAGGTCCTTTCCGAAACGCCGGGCGTGCATTACGCTGTTTCGGCGACGACGCGCGCACCCAGGCAGGGAGAGGTCAACGGAAAGGATTACTACTTCCTGGGGGAGGAGGAGTTCGAGCGACTAATAGAGCAGGGTGAGTTCCTGGAGTCCGAAGAGGTCTACGGTAACAGGTACGGAACGCTCAAGAGCGAGGTCCGGAACGCGGTTTCGTCCGGCCGGGACGTGCTGATAGAGGTGGATGTCAAGGGCGCGCTTACGGTACGCTCGCAGTTGGCCGGGGCACTGCTGGTCTTTATCATGCCGCCCTCGATGGAGGAGTTAGAGTCGCGCTTGAGGAAGAGGGGCACCGACAGTGAGAGCGAAATAGGGGCACGGATAGAGGTCGCCCCGTGGGAAGTAGAGACGGGAGAGAGCGATTGCGACGTAGTGATCGTAAACAGTGACGTTGAAGAGGCCGCGGATGAACTGGCAAGGGTACTGAGAGGAGAGCAGGTCTGACATGGAAGAGAAGGCATCGATAGTCAACCCCAAGATCGAGGAGTTGCTGGAGCACTCGGAGAACAAGTTTACCCTGGTGATCGAGGCGGCGAAGAGGGCGCGTCAGATCATTAACTTCCAGAAACGCCTGGGTGAGGGCTTGGGCGGAGTAGCCCCGATGAGGCTGGAGGACATCTCCAGGAAACCCCTCAGCGTGGCGTTGGAGGAGATCGCGGAGGGAAAGATCGAGTACGACCGTTCAGAGATGGAAGACGCGGAGTAAGGCCCGCGGACCATGGTTGACCAGTTCGACGGCAGGAGAATCCTTCTCGCGGTAACCGGGGGAATCGCGGCGTACAAGGCCGTGGAGTTGGCCCGGTTGCTGATAAGGCGCGGTGCCGACGTGAAGGTGATAATGACCGACGCCGGCAGGCAGTTCGTGACGCCCCTGACTTTCAGGACCATTACCGGGAACCCGGTTGCCACGTCCCTGTGGTCCGACCCATCGTCCCCGTTGCCGCACATATCGCTCTCCGAGGAGGCGGACTTGATAGTGGTCGCCCCTGCCACCGCCAACACGATAGCAAGGTCGGCCCGTGGAGTAGCGGACGACCTGCTATCCACAACACTGCTCGCGGCCAGGGGCACGGTGGTCTTCGCCCCGGCGATGAACACCCGGATGTACCGGCACCCGGTCACGGTGGATAATCTGGCGCGCCTGCGTGAGACAGGGGCGATGATCGTGGAACCCGGAGAGGGTGACCTTGCCTGTGGCGACGAGGGCGTCGGACGAATGGCGGAGCCGGTGGAGATCATGAAGGCGCTGGAGCGTGAGATAAAACGTGTCTCCGACCTGGAGGGAAAGGCGATAACTGTTACCGCGGGGCCGACCAGGGAGTTTATTGACCCTGTACGTTTTCTCTCCAACCCCTCGACAGGGTTGATGGGCTTTACCGTGGCGGAACGGGCGGCCCGGAGGGGGGCGGACGTTGCCCTTATATCCGGTCCGGTAAGCATTCCGTATCCAGCGGGAGTGGAAGTGATACCGGTGGTATCGGCCGCGCAGATGAAGCAGGCGGTTATGGAGGGCATGGACGGCACCGACGCGCTTATCATGGCGGCGGCGGTGGCAGACTACAGGCCGAAGGTAGTCGCCGGGAGGAAGATAAAGAAGAAAGGCGGGGTACCGGAACTGGAACTCGAGCCCACGGAGGACATACTGATGGCGGTCTCAGATGTGAAAGGAGACTGTATAGTCGTCGGTTTTGCCGCGGAGACCGATAACGTGATCGAGAACGCGAGAGAGAAACTCGCGGTGAAGGATATGGACTTGGTTGTCGCGAACAAGGTTGACGAGGCCGATTCCGGGTTCGCTGCCAGGACCAACATGGCCGCGGTCATCGGGCCCGAGACCGGTGATGTCGTACTCTCAATGATGTCCAAGGTGGAACTGGCGGACCTCCTGCTCGACCGGTTGTCGGGCATCCTGGGGTGATTCCGGGAAGCGGGGAACCTGTTTTCCGGCGGCGGCCGCTGGTGTAAGATAAAGTTACACGGTGTATTGACCGACAAGAATAGTAGCATAAGCGCTCCAGAGGCAGGTGTGATGAAGAAGATCGTTTCGGGCATCGTCCAGAATATCTCGACGAATCCGTTTCAGACCTTCTCCAGGAAGAAGGGACGCAACTCTAAGCTACTCTCGTTCGATATCAGCTTCGACCTCTGCGACGACGATGGAGAGATGACGCACGTATGGTTCAACAGGTCGTTCCGGTTGCCACCCACCCTCGAGAACGGGGATTTCATCGAGGTCCATGGAAAGTACGGGAGGTTTTTCCGCCGGGTGGGTAAGAATAACTTCTATGCGACCAAGATAGTGGACAAGGCCCGTGAGCGGGAGTACTCCGCCTGGAGGAACAAGGAGATCACCGCCGGAAACGGCTAGTGTTCCGTCTCATAGGTACTGTGACGCACCGAGAGCGTGGCGCCGCTCCGGCAAGGCGCGCGACCGAGTCGTACTCTTGGAGTACGTCGAGGAAGCGGAACGCAGGCGGTGTGGACGGGAGCAGAGTTCGAATGCCGTTGTATTCATGAGACGGGATACTAGGAACGGGCAGTCGTTGCAGAGTCTCCTGTGGACATCTGACCTCTCTCGGATTATCATCATTTCCTACGAACCGTGTCGGAGTGGCGGAATTGGTAGACGCGCAAGGTTGAGGGCCTTGTGGGCCGTAGGCCTGTGGGGGTTCGAGTCCCCCCTCCGACACCACGCAGAGTACGCAATATCAAACCAAGCAAGCATCTCACCGCTTGAATCCGGTTATTAACAGTACTACAATGTAATTACAATATAATAACCAACTATAGGGGGTTGAGCATGATAAAGAAACTGACCAAACATGGCAACAGCCTGGCTCTGGTGATGCAGCGCGGAGTGTTGGATCTCCTTAACATAAATGCCGAAACGCCACTTGATATCTCTACCGACGGTGAGGTTCTTATTATCTCGCCTGTCAGGGATGAGAAACGCCGAAAGAAGTTCGAGGATGCCGTCGCGGAGACAAACCTTAGATACGGTCGTGCGCTGAAGAAACTAGCCGACTAGTGGAGCCGGTATTCATCGAGCTCGGTGAGATACTGTTGATAGTTGCCAGAACCATAGTATTCTATTCCCCTATGGAACAAACACCAGTTCCGGTTTCACGCTCCGGGGGACTACAGGCTCCCCGGTGAACCGTGAGAGTACGTTGAGGCTCCCCACGTAATCCGCGTCATGGGAGAACCCACAACCCAGACAGCGGAAAGACTCACCCTCACGGTTCAACTCGTCCAGATGCCCGCAAAGTGGACAATCCCTGGACGTGTTTGCTGGGGGAACGCGGTGACACTGGACGCCAGCCACTTCACAGCGTTCCTCT
>JAHIMR010000133.1 GCA_018896525.1 Actinomycetota bacterium | reverse complement strand
CTCCAGCGCCACTTTGGCCTTGAATGCGGCCCCGTGGTTTCTTCTCGGTCTTTTTGGCATATTCATATGCTCCTTTCTGTCTCCAGCTTGGGAGCAGTTTACCACCTAAGCACCTGTCCAGTTTTTCCCGGCCAGCTCTGTGGTAGGGGAGTTACCGGTAATATTACTTACATTAGAGATGGCTCAATAAGGGTGATTGATGTAGATGATGGAAAAATCGGTAAAGATGAGGTCGTTGTGGAAAACGCTCCTGATGCGTGCACGTTGAACTGGTCTCATGACGGCCGGAGGCTTGCTTACGCCGAAATGGAGGGCGATTGGGTGGATGGCTATCGGATCATGATATTTAATGTCGATACCAGTGCTGCAGAGCTGATTTATAGAACAGGAACACCTGTTTCTGACCCTAATGTGGTCTACGATGCTTATTGGAGCGCCGCCGATGATTTTCTTTATGTGGTCAGGGGCGCGGGGTCCGCTGCCAGCGTTTGTACTTATAGGGTCAATCCCGACGGCAGCGATATGAGATTCATCTGTGGGGGCATGCTCCTTGCCGTGGACCCCCGAACGGGGAATATGCTCGTTCAGCATCACTGGTATTACGATTACCCGGAATCAGGTTCATACGAAGCAGTTTGCCTGCACAGCCCCGATGGGGAGATACTCAGGAACTTCGGGAAGCGTGCCGGGAGGGGAGATGATGAAGCGCCGTTCGTCCCGGTTGCCTTCTCCCCGAACGGCGAGATGGTAATAGGGGTAAAGCCTAGCGGGGACTGGGTGCTGCTTGGCAGGGACTTCCAGTTAATAAGGGAGATCGATCTATCGGACTTTGGTCTTGTCTGCTGGGAGGGTGAAAGCTTCTATATCGCTGGCTGGACTGCTGACTCCGATTATTTGATTCTGATGAGGTCAAAGACTTGTGGTGAAGGGGTCGATACACACTCATCTTACTTCTACAGTCTCAGGACGTCATTTAGCGATAAAGCCGTGAAAATGTGTGATGGGATTTCGGACTTCTCATGGTGGTCACCAGGCGCCCCGGCCTGTCTGGGCATACCTTGACGAGAGGACTTCACAGAAGAACAATAGCCGCTTCCTGCTCTTCCCCTTTCATCAGTCGTACAATGCTTCCACTACTCCGCACCGAGTCCGCCATCTCCTTTGGGGAGGCCGATCCCCTTTCTTGCGCGGCCTTCCCCTTTGACCATTCCTCCTCTCGGCGGAGCTACATTGTATAGGGCCCGTCGTTCCTTCTCATGCGTGATGTGAAAGACACTCTGTTAAAGGAATAGGACGCCAGAGAGGAATAGAAGCCATCGGCTCATAGGTGAAACTCGCGTAAGGGAAACCAGGAGGCGGTCTCGCAGCCTCAGGCGCAAGAATTACCGGGGGATGAGCCGCCTGACATGTTCAACCACAGGGCCGATGGTGTATATTCAAAAGCAAGGTGGTGTCCAGAAAAATTGGGGGGTGAAATGGCAATTCCGCGCAGCGTACGTGGTCCTTCTCTTTTCACCTTCTCTCGAATCAGGGCAATAGCAGTAATCACGGCCGTCGTGCTTCTTGTGTCGATAACCACTGTTGCCCGGGCGAGAGGTGCTGAGAGAACAGAGCAGGCTCCCAGGGAGAAGCGCGCTGAGCGATTGCCGCGGGCAACCGGTCTTGAAGCCGGAGGAATCCAGAAGGATACCTGGTACCTGGCCGAGGGTAGTAATAACTGGGGATTCCACACCTGGATCTCAATCGCCAACCCTAATTATGTTCACCTTACCGCAAAGGTCACCTACATGACAGAAATGGGTCCGATTGAGACTTATGTAAACTTGACATGCCGTAGCCAGATCAATATTGACACTGAGGAGTATGTGGGCCAGGTTGATTTCTCAACCAGGGTTGAGTGCCTGGAGGGACTATCGATAGCGGCGGACAGGATGATGACCTGGGGGGCGAATGAGGGCATGGGCTCACATTGTTCTATCGGTGTCAACGAGCCGGAGTGTGTGTGGTATCTTGCCGAGGGTTGTACCGCCGGTGGCTTTGAGACATGGGTGCTGGTTCAGAACCCGAACGACGTCGAGGCCTACGTTTCCATTGACTATATGACGGAGTACGGGCTGGAGACAGGCCCTTGGATTGAGATGGCCCCCTTCACGCGCCAGACTATCAATGTGGCGGACACAGTCGCAGATACTTATGACGTCTCTACAACCGTCGTATCCGATCAGCCGGTAATTGCGGAGAGGGCTATGTACTATAACGCCCGCATGGCCGGTCATGATTCAGTGGGTGTCGCTCAACCTTCCATGCGCTGGTACCTTGCTGAAGGGTGTACCGCCGGCGGCTTTGAGACATGGGTGCTGATTCAGAACCCGAACGACATCGAGGTGCTGGCTGCAATTGACTATCTAACGGACTTTGGGCTCGTTGCCGGGCCGCTATTGTCTCTGCCCCCATACTCCCGCCAGACCGTCAACGTAGCGGACACGGTCGAAACATACGAAGTATCCACCGTGGTCTACGCTGACGAACCGATAATAGTCGAGCGTGCCATGTACGGGAATTCCCGCGCTTGGGGCCATGATTCCATAGGGATGGCCGAGCCACACGAAGCTATTCTCCTCCCGTCGGGCACAGCGGGAAGCGGTTGGGAGACCTGGACCCTTGTCCAGAACCCGAACGACCATGATGTAGATGTCTTGATTGAGTATCTAACAGCCCCGGATGCCGGCGTAAACCCCTATTTGGAAGCCGTCATTCCAGCAAACTCCCGTGTGTCATTCAGCATGGGGGATATAGATTGGGAGGGTTCATACGCCCCTGAGCGGCGGGCATCAGTTGCTGTTTACTGCACCTCGGGAGACGCGATAATGGCGGAGCAATCTATCTACTACAACTATAACGGGTATAAGGTGGCCGGGAGCGACACCATCGGTGGTTACATTGAACTGGAACAAACGGAATAATCGAATCGCCATGGTTGATGGAACAAGAATTGACGACCGCAATGATATCATCACGCGGAGTAGCTTCAGGAACCTGTCGCCCGGGATTACCGGCAAGAATTCCCGTGAAGGGGCCCCCGACATCTCGAACTACGGTGTCCCGATTGAAGTTCAACGTCAGCTTGGAATTGAAGACGTCTGATTTACGCAGGGTTGATCGATAGGCGACAACAAGAAAGGCCTACCCGCCTTCCCCCGAGAAATCGTCGAACAAGGCATTGGCTCTATGCAACGACCGTCCCAGGTCTTCCGGCAATAGGTAGCCGTAGACATCAATGGTCATCGTCGCGAAAGCGTGGCCCAGCGCGTGATGCAGGGCCTTTACCGAAGCACCGGACGAAAGGGGGACGAGTGTCTCAGGCTGCGCATGTGGACGCTGACTCGCTCAAGACCCGCACGGTCCAGCGCTTTGAAATGCCGGGTGACGTTGGAAGGATTGATGGACTTGGACTGGTCATTTCCCGGGAACAATGGTAGATCGGGTTCACGTGTAGTGGACCGGCGCAAAGACTACAGTGGTTCGGTAAGAAGTGATAAAATTTCCGTGGTATTCGTTAATGCGGCCTATTCGCGGCGCTCATATAGTCAGTTGCGCGGCGACCGGGCCATTCGAGCGGCTTCATGGGGAAAGTGCCGATAATGAGGGAAGAAACGGGCGGCAATCGTGCTGGCAAGGGCTCCGGAGGATCCTGGGTGAGGGTGGCGTTTCTTTCGGTAGTAGTGCTGTTGCTGGGCGGAATGGCGTTCAGCCGGGCTCCTGCGGCTGCATGGATTTCCTTCTCAGGAAAAAAACTACCGCGGAATCGTCAAACTCGAGGCCTCCCTTGGAATAAGTAACGAGGACGTGACCGTGAAGTACGGTATGGACAATTCTTCCAAGCTTAAGGAGGATGGCAGCTTCAAGTTCTACGGGAGTGTTGAGGGTGCGGCTTTGCTATCGGTTATAGTGAACTCTACGCCTGTACTATGTCGGGAACAGGAAGATGAAAGTCATGGGGGTTAGCGGTTATGAGTAAGGGCAAAGGCAACGGGCCGGTCTGGATGAAGGCGGTTTGCTCGATTCTTGTTCTCCTGGGCGTCGCCGGTGTTTCCTCGGTGGTAACGGTATTTGTTATGAGAAGTCCGTTAGAGGCGGTGAAACTGTATCCCGTCGAACGGAACGGCAAGTGGGGATATGTCAACAGGTCGGGTGAGATGAGAGTCGACCCCCGGTTCGAGCTTGCCAATGAGTTTCACGACGGCCTGGCCGCCGTGAAAGAGGGAGGTGTTTGGGGATACATCGATGGAGACGGAAAGACCGTTGTAAAGCCGGCTTTCGATGAGGCCTGGCCTTTCGGGGAGGGGCTTGCAACGATCATGGTTGACGGCGAGTTCGGCGTTGTCGACAAGAAAGGCGCCTTGGTGGTGAAGCCGGAGTATGAACGCCCTATGACCTATACCGAGGGGATGGCCGCAATCAGCAGAGAGGGCCTGTGGGGGTATATCGACACGGCGGGTGAAACCGTAATAAAGCCCCAGTTCGAGATGGCCTTACCGTTCACCGAAAGCCTGGCCCCGATCAGGGCTGATGGGAGATGGGGGTATATAGACATGACCGGCCAGACGATCATTGAACCCCGGTTCGACCTGGCCTTACCGTTCACTGATGGATTAGCCCCGTTCATGTCCCAGGAGAAATGGGGGTTCATCTACAACCAGGGCGACATAGCATTCGTACCCCAGTTCGATGACGTCAGGCCTTTCGACGAGGGCCTTGCGACAGTCATGATGGATGGTCATTGGGGATTGATCGATAGTGCTGGAAACGTGGCGGTTGACTTCATTAGCCACCATCCCATCGCTTTTTCGGAGGGACTCGCGGCAGTCCCCCTGTCTGCTGAAGAGATGGAGCGCGGGGACGAGGGGAGTGGCGACACGCCGGTGAAGTGGGGATACATCGACAGAACCGGAAAGACGGTTATCACCCCCCGATTCGATCTGGCCACGGAGTTCTCAGAGGGACTGGCGGCGGTAATGGTCGAGCAGGATTCACGGCGCGAGTGGGGCTACATTAACCGGAAAGGTGAGATGGTTGTCGAGCTCCAGTTTGAGAGCGCCCATCGCTATAATAATGGAGTCGCGGAGGTCCAGGCTGGCGGCTTCAAGAGGTTCATCGACTTGTCGGGGAATTTCATAGATAGGCAATAGGCGCCGAAAGGCAACACGGGGCTGTTTTCCAAGGGGCGTTAGGATTGTCCGGGAGTTCATTTGACGGCAAGCATAAAGGAAACCTTGTCTCGACCGGCGCGGAGGGGCCACCTCAATTGGCGCTCCACATACTGGGCGGTTGGAGTAGCGCCCGCTAAGACGAGACGAACTTGACCTTGGGGCGTGAAGCCTGAATGGCTATCTACCGAAGAGTTCCAAACGCTCATACTCTGAAGAAGTCAGCGGGGGAACTCCCCATGACCGTTATGGTCGTCCTTTCGCTATTCGCGTTCATATTTGCAGTAAGCACCCCGTCTATCACATGGCTGGTGAAGGGAACAACAGAGCATCGGTCGTATGCGGCGGGCCGATTATTTTCAGCAGGGAGCGGCTACTTGATGGCGTTTGAAAGGGAAGGGAATATCTGGATAGCAGAGTACAAGGATGGGGCAGTTACCAACGAGAGACAGCTTACCACCGATGGCAACAACCACGAACCATGCTGGTCGCGAGACGGTAAAGAAATAGCGTTTGCCCATTACGTAGATCCTTCCCAAACCGGCGAAAACCCCATTCCGGGGAAGGTGGATATTGTATCTGTGGGTGGCAAGCGAAGAACGGTCATAGACGCGACAAACCCAAAGTCTCTGGGCCCCGATTATTCCGACTATGCACAGATCTCATCCCAAGGAGATGTGCCAGTATCCGGGCCGTTGGATTTTTCCTCTCCAAGATACAGCCAAGATGGTAAATCGCTCTATACTCTGGACTCATTCCACGGCGGCAGTGGTGGTTATGCCCTGGCCGTGACAAATCTCGAAACCGGAATCACCGGATTGACAGGTGGGCTCAGCTACGATTTTGATATCTCCTGTGAAGGCAAGTATCTCAGCCAGAGTCGTGACTGGATTGATGGCGACATTATTCCTGCTCTCGTGTTATACGAAACTGTTGGCGGCCCGGTGGCTTACTCGCTGCAATATCGTGAGCTGGGGCGATTCTCGCGCGATGGCAAGCTGTTCTGTTGTATGGAATATCAATGGCCTGACACGTCTTTCACCTATCTATATGACACTTCCGGCAGTTTGATACAATCATTTCAGCTTCCTCGAGAAGAAGCCGACATCCCGTATATCAAAGCCACCTCCTTCACTCCCGACGGTGGGCATATCTGCTTTAACAATCATACGTACGATGAGAACGGCGAAAGGCGCTTCGTGTCGTTGATCCGAACAAGTGATGGAGTTACGTCTCAACTCATAGAAAACGCGAAAGACGTGGTGTTTTCACCAGTTACCAGAGAATCCTACCCCCCCAACGCCGCCGAACTCATCCACCATATAGAGCTCCATATCGAGAATCTCTCCCCACACTACCCGGACTCCCAGGCAATGGTCAGGGAATACCTGGACACATTCCTTGGAAAGGAGGAGGCCAGTGACCGCGAGTTGGACGCCCTCTACCGGCTGAAGGAGGTGGAGTTCCTGGGCAAGATAAACCTGCTGGGCGCCCAGCAGCTGGCGCCAATGGCCTCGACCGGTTACACCAAGACCTTCAAGGAGCTGTTCCTGCTTGGGCTCACGGCACCCGCCGCCGCGTTTATCAAAGGGAAAGCCGTGGGCATGTTCGATAAGATACTTAAAGCGATTGCCGAAGATGCCGCCAAGAGTATCGCCGGGGAGATAGTCGGATGGCTTGTAAGCGAGGAGTACTTCAGGGATGTTGCCGGCCGCCCCGACGAGTTCTTGAACACGAACCTCCAGATCGTTGACGGCTACATCTCTTCTGCCGTGAACTCCGCGAAGCTCTACGCAAGGGGAAGCTACAAGTCAGACGCCACCAACAAGGAGGTAAGAGACGAGGCCCACCGCCTGGCGGAAAAGCAGAGCGAGCAGGTGAGTTTTCTCGTTAGCTTATGGGATTACTACGACCGCTGGGCCGATGTCCCTATTCCGGGTATCAGCGAGGGGTTTGCCATCGGCAGATTCGTACATACATACCAATGCACCTCGTACCTGTGGGTTAAAATGACCGACATCTTCGGGGAATTCAACGAATACGCCTTCGGGAAGAAACCCAGGCCACGGCTTCCCGAGATCGCGGAGCTGCGCCTGCACTCGCCCGCCAACCTGGCCCTGGCGGACAAGGAAGGGAAGCTCCTTGCGGGCAAGTGGGGTGACAAGGAGGAGGCGGACGACAGCACGGTCTTCTACACCGGTTCCGACCTGGAGCAGGAGGTCATCATAATCCCTGACCCGGAGGACGAGTACCGGGTGGTTCTCACCGGCACCGATGAAGGAACCTACCACCTCTCATGCCGGACCGGGTATGAGTACAAGGAGTCCGAGGTGATAAAGAAAGAGGGGCGGATCAAGAAGGGGGAGACGGTAGAGATACCCCTTTCCTTCACGGAGGAGAAGGGGGAAACCAAGCCCGCCTTCAAGAAGAGAAAGCCCTGGTGCTTCCTCCTCCAGGGTAGCCTGTTGCTGATGCTCATGGCCGTCTTCCTGGGGCTGATCGCCAGGGGCAGGATACGTGATGGCCGCTGGAGGTTAGTGGGTGAAGACCGGGAGAAAACAAGCGAGAGGTGAGGTCTCTCTCTTACTATAAAGACAATATAATTGGACAACGGTGAAGCGTTGGGTATTTGAGAGATGACACATGGATCTAATGACGGCGTAGTGAAAGACCCTCTCCGCTCCGAGGGCGTGGAGAGGCTGGGACGCTACCGCATACTACGCCCCATAGGCTGGGGGGCTGTAGGGGTTGTCTACCTTGCGGAAGACGAGTTGATCAACCGGAAGGTAGCCGTAAAGGTACTGATACCCGACCCCCGCCTCTCCCGAGAACTCATAGGGGAACTGCACACCAGGTTCAAGAGGGAGGCCCAGGCCGCCGGAGGGCTATCCCACCCCAACATAGTGGTGATACACGACGTGGGGGAGGAGCAAGGCTTTCCCTACATGACCATGGAGTACCTCCCGGGCCAGACCCTTCACCAGGTCATCTCCGGAGGGCCTATTCTCTGGGAGGAGGCGGCAGGGGTGGTAACCGAGGTTCTCGCCGCACTCTCCTACGCCCACTCCCGGGGGGTGATCCACCGGGATATCAAGCCCGAGAACATCTTCCTCCTTGAGGACGGCAGGATAAAGGTCACCGACTTCGGCATCGCCAGGATGACCAGTAAGGGCACCGTGACCGCGGCGGGGGATATAATAGGCACCCCCGGCTACATGAGCCCCGAGCAGATAAAGGTGGAGCCGGTGGGCCCCCAGACCGACATCTTTTCCACCGGGGTACTCCTGTTCGAGCTCATGTCCGGCACCAACCCCTTTGACGCGGGGACCCCCACCGCCATCATCTTCAAGACGGTGCACGAAGAGCCCCCGTCCATAGACCTGAAGCAGCCCGGTGTCCCCTCGGCCTTCAGGCAGGTCCTCGCCAGGGCGCTCGCCAAGGACCAGGAGGACCGCTATCAAAGCGCCGGTGAGATGGCCGAGGATATAGGCAGGGCTTCAAGAGGCGAGCCCGTGAGCGCTCTCCGGGCCGCCCGCCCTCCCAGGCCCTCTTCTCCCACCGTGGTCGGCGGGGCGAAGGCCCCGGACGAGTCACGACTGACGGTTGTTGGCGAGAAGAAGAATGCGGGTGAGGCGGTGGCCTACGCGCCGGGGGCTACACCGATGAGCTCGGGTTACCCTGATCCCGAGGGGATAGTCAGGGATATCGAGGCCCCGGCGGGGCAGTTCCAGGGAGTTACCCGGTTCTTCCGGACACACTTGAAGAAGCCGGACTTATCGTCAGCCACCTTCCATGATTTCACCAGCAAGGTCTCTGTCAAGACCATGGCAGTTGCCGGTGGCATAGCATTTATCCTTATCAGTTTGTTCCTGGTCTTGTTCCTGACCCATCAGAGCACGGTGAACAGGCAGAAGAAGCACTATCTCGCTGGCAGCGAGGCCCTCGACGCCTGGGAATACGACACCGCCATCAATGAGTTCAAACAGGCAGGCGGGTATGAAGATGCAGAGTATATGGTTGACAAGGCTGAGTCCGAGAAGAAACAGGCGGAGGAAACGGAGCGGAAGTACGTGGATGCAGTCAACTACATGACCCAGGGTCAGTGGCAGCAGGCTAACACCCTGCTTTCGGACATTGAGGCCGTTGCCGGCAAGGGATACAAGGATATCGCCGGCAGGATGGATTACATCGAGAACTGCCCGCAGACACCGGTTCGATTCTCAGTGCCTGATTATGTAAATGTTCATAATTCATGGTGTGGGAGTATTCCGGTCAACAATCTACTGGGTGAACAAATAGCAGAGGTTTCCGTTTATCGGGGAGCCAACTGGGACGAGAGACCCGATTTTTTTATTAACTATTCACTCTACGCATCGAACGAGAGCTATGAAGAAACCGGCGTAGTACTTGCTACTTGTGATTACGCAGACATACATAAAGAGGGCGTAGGATTTGTCATTCTAGGGCGTGGCAAACAATTCAACCTGGAGGCAGGTAATTGGAACTATCAATTTACCATAGTCGATTTTTCCGTCACTACCAGTTTCCCGGCGAGTGATATGTATCCCGCGATAAGATCGTTAGTGCTTGAATTCGTAATAGGCTTGAAATGAAAAGGTGGAATAAATCGGCATGAACTATAGTTGAATTGCATGGATGACAGGCTTGCGGTCTTTCCCCCAAATCAGAGAGCTCGAAGGCAATCTCGAAGGCGTACACGTGAGAGCGAATCTTGAAGGTAGAGTCGAACACGGGCGCCTATGGCTGCAGACCCCGGGTGGATACAACCCCCTGGCCTTTCGGCAGGAGCCTCAATCCTGGGTGCCATGCCAGGTTTCCCGTGAGCGCTCATCGAACCCGGCGTGCGGTTTTCCCGCACCGGGCTCTCGGACGGGCTTCTCTCACAAGGCATGCGCATACCTCCGGCGAGGTCCATTCCGGCTCGATAGAACGCCCATTTCACCGAACAACTTCTCCTCGGAGAAGCGTCGTGTGCCTCGTCCGCTCAGTTTGCTCCTACGTTTGTGGAAGTGTCGTACCCTGTTCAGCACGTAGTAGTCCACTTCCCTCCGAACCCTGGTAAGGGTCCCGTAGCAGAAGTAGTTGTTCCATCCCCCCAGTTTCCTGTTGAGTTCCTCAACTACCTCACCCCACGGCTCCGTGTTGCCTGGCCTCAGCAGGTTGTACACATTCTGCTTTAGCCGCTTTACCGCTTTCTTCGATGGCTCCACCCCGAGGTATCGGCTGCCGGTTGGTTTCCAATAGAGGGATTTGAAGGTGTACCCCAGGAAATCGAACTCTCCGCTGTGTGCGTTCAAGACACGGGTCTTGTCCTCGTTTAGCGTAAGGCCGATCTCTTTCATCCATGCCTTTGTGATTGCGTGTATCTCCCGCGCCCCATGGCGGCAAAGCACCACGAAATCGTCGGCGTAGTTAACCAGCACCGCGCCGTACCGCTTATCGAGGCCATGTTCGTAGAACGCCTTGATGTAGCGGTGCATGTAGATGTTCGCCAGCAGCGGTGATATTACCCCGCCCTGTGGCGTTCCCTTGGTCGCCTTCTTCCCTCCGGTGTACCTCTTACGGCCCCTGTCATCGGTTTCCTCGACCGGGCTTTTGAGCCACATATTGATAAGATGCAGCATCTTCCCGTCACTTATCCTCCTTGCCACGCATTTCATCAGCTCGGCGTGGGGGATAGTGTCGAAGTACCCGGCCAGGTCTGCGTCCAGGACCTCGGTTCGCCCTTCGATGAGCGCCTGGTGTACCTTCCCTACCGCCTCTATCGCGCTGCGTCGGGGTCGGTACCCGTAGGCGGCATCTTTGAAGTCCGCCTCGAAGATCGGTTCCAGCACCAGCTTCGCCGTGGTCTGCACCACCCTGTCCCGGATGGTGGGTATCCCGAGCGGTCTTTCACTCACCCCGTCCGGCTTGGGTATCATCACCCTCCTTACCGGCTGGGGCCGGTAGCGTTCCGCCTTCACCTCCTCTGCCAGTTCGGTGAGCCACGGCTCCAAGCCCTGAGACTCGATGTCGGCGAAGGTCTGGCCGTCCACACCGGGGGCTCCTCCGTTTGCGCGGCAGAGCCGGTAGGCGTGGGCCATGCTGTCCTCCCGGTACACCTTGTCGTAGAGCGTGTAGAACCGGTACTCCTCCTCCTGCTTGGCCTTGTGGTAAAGCTTCCTTTGGAGCTTCCGAAGACTCTCGGGGGTTGCTAGGCTTCCAGCCAATCCCTCTCCTCCTTTGCTCGTCAGTAAAGCGTACCCGAACCAGGGTCCCTTCCCTCCACCGGAGTTACCCGGTTTCCACGGTACTATGAACCCCTCCGACTCCTGCCTGGGCCGGCCCCCTTATCGTGTCCGTTGCCCGTTTTCCTTCTACGGGCACCCCGGCAGGTCTCCCGTGTTGCGCCCCGTTGTGTGTGTGCATGCCACGCCCACTACCCCGGCGGGCGGACCTGCCTTCATCGGTCGGTTTCGCTCCGGCGGTCCCTGCGGCCTTCGCCTACAGATGGGAGGCTCGGCGCCCGCATTATGCATTTCGAGGCCTGCTCAGGCTTCACGCGTGTTGCGGCCTACACACTTGCAAGTCCTCCTTTCTGAGGACATTTGTCCCTGGAGCTTCGACGGGTCGGTCACCCTTCCCGCCGTCCAGGTAGCTACCGGGGTGTACCGACAATTCCCCGGGCCGGACTTTCACCGGCTACAACGGAGCACCTTCACGGCGCCCCACCTGCCCGTGCATCAGTCTCACAGGCTTCCGGAAGAGGGCTCCCTGATGGGAGACTGCCTCACTATACCCATGACCGTTATCTGGGGAGGCGCGTAATTTGAGATAAAAAGCCGGTCACCCTGCCTGCTCACAGCCATTCCGATGGGCCGGGAAGACGGGACGGTAAGAACCTGGGCGCGCGCCTCGAGATCCACGCACCCGATCGTATTGTCGCCGTAGTTGCAGACGAAGAGATACCTTCCGTCCGGCGCCAGGGCGATCGTACGGGCTTGCCGGCCAACCTTTATGGTGTCTATCACCGCTCCCGCCGCACGGTCCACCACGGTAATCGTGCCCGGGCTGTTGTTGCTTACGTATAGAACGCTCCCATAACGCGACGGCACTACGTGACGCGGGTTGCTCCCGCAGGGTATCTGGCGGATGACCTGATGACCAGCGGGAATGCTTACCTCGCAGAGGGTACTCCCTCCCATGATGCAGACGTAGGCGAATTCGCCGTCGGGGGAGAAACAGATCCCCCTGGGTGTGCCGGGCACGGGAATGTTCATTATCGCCGTCCTGGTCACCGCGTCGATCACGGTCACGCTGTTGGAGTTCCAGTTGGCCACGTAGACCCACTCGCCACCGGGGCTTACCTTGACCTCCTTCGGGATGTGGCCGGTGGGGACCTCTCCGACCACCCGGCCCGCCTCGGTATCGACAACGACCACCCTGGCGGAGTTGTAGAGCGAAACCCAGGCCAGCTTCCCTCCCTCGCTGAAGTCAGTCTCCACCGGCTCGTCGGACAGCGGGATGACCATGAGCTGCCGGTAAGTATCGGCATCGAAGATGAAGTTCTTATGACCGTAGAGGTCGTTTACGAATATACGGCGCCCGCCGGGCATGAGTTCCACAGACTTCGGCCCGGACTGGACCTTCAATACCGTTGAATCCTCGAGACCTACTACCGGCGCGGTCTCGATAGTCTCCTCCGGCTCCTTCTCGGTGGTTTTTTCCGGCTCCATCTCGGCGGTTTTTTCCGTCCCGGTATCGTCGGTTTTCTCAACCGTCTTTTGCACGGTGCCGCAACCTGTGAACACGGTTACACAGATGATGACCAGAGTACAAACGAGCACTTTTCGAGCCAATAGCATAGGCCCCGCTTGAACCCTCACTTTTATACACAAAACAACCTCTTCAGGATATTGGGGTTCTCAACCGCCTCTTTTATCAACGGTCCGAACCTTTCATAAGCATCGAGTATCGCCAGGACCTGGAGCAATCCACGCATAAGAACGGTCGGGCCGATGGGGTCTCCCCTTCTTCCAATCCATCCATCGTACTTGGCAATGAAGGCGAACAGCCTTGTGTCAAGGTCGATGTCCTCGCTTTCCGGCTCCAGCATGGCGGTCTTGATCCTCTGGTACTCCTCGTCGGTAAGGGCGCCCTTGGAAGGAAGGCCGATGTCCCGCTTGAGGTTCAGTATCAACATCGCGGCAAGCGTAAGCAAGACCAGCAGCTTCGCGATCTTCTCCGCGTTGTCGTAGCGGGCCTTCTCTATGCCGAAACCTGATTTCAGCAGGCGGAAGAACTGCTCTATGCTCCACCTGAGTTCGTAAGCGCGCCCCACCTTGGCCATCTGCTCGGGGGTGTCGACAGGAAGGGAGGTGAACAGGATCCATTGAAGCGGATCTTCATCCTGTGGGGGGTTTGTCTCCCGGATCACCACTACGCTCACGTCCACAGGCGCGCACGTTGAGAACCTCTTCCTGTTGCGAAGCACATCCCTGTGCAAGCGGGCCTTGAAGGAGCCGATGGACAGGCTTGCGTGCCTTTCGGCGCTCCGCTCGTCTGTGACCCTGCCCCGACTGTTCAGAGACAATGTCTTATACGACTCCAGGGGAACGTGCTCCAGCAGCAGGGGGAGGTTGACGCACACGTACCCTTCGGGCGGGCGGTGTCCAGGCCTCTTGGTGGTGATGGCGTCCGGGGGCACCCAGTCGTACCGGGGAACCTGTACGTTGCGGTTTCCCACGGTGCGAACGACGAAGTCGCTTCTGCTTTGCAGGCAGTTCTCCATAACGAGGATGTCGTCGAACTCGCGGTCCCCGACATGGACCATGTGGTAGCCGGAGAGCGTCTCAGAGAGCCCGTTCACGTGAACCGCCATCTGGTGGCGGTGGTTGTCCCTGAGGCGCCGCTTTTCCTCAGGGGTGAACTCTTCAAACATGGGCTCGTAGTCGTACTCCATTGAGTCCTGATCATCGGGCCCGTCCTCGCTTACCACCGTGTCGTGCACCACCCCAAGAAGCGTTGCGCTCTCCGGGTCAACCGCCAGGCAGGATACGTACTCATACCCTTTCCCGTGGGTATCGCCTATTACCCGCCGGTCGTCCTTGCTGTAGTGCTTGCTGTAGTCGAGGAGGGTCACGTCGTGGACGATGAGAAACTCAGAGTCCCTGGGGACGCGGTCAAGCACCACTTTGGCCCTGGCCTCCCTCAAACGGGAGATCGGTACGTCCCCGTTTCCTACAAACCGGTACATTGATATCAGGTCGTTTGACGGGGCGCCCTGCGAACCTTATCGACCCCCTGGGGCGCGGGCGCCCCGGGGCTCGATATCGCGTTCAGAGTGCCAACCTTCAATTGCTTGTGCTTCGGCACAGTCAGATGATGTTCGCCGTTGCGAGAAGTGGTCAATCGAATGTGACTGCCGGTTTGGCGGGTTAACTCGTAATCATATTTGGAAAGCAGTCTCGCCAGTTTCTCCCCGTCAATATCCCTGGGGATCCTCATACGGCGAGAACCTCGTCCTTTACGAAGTGAAGTCGCATAACCATTGGTTGCCGGCCCTCGTCGAAATGACACCGGACAGCGTCGCGAACGTTCTCTCTGATCTCATCAAGGGTATCACCCTCGGTGAATATAGACAGACCCAAAGCGCGAGCCTCGAACCCGCCTTCGGGCGATTCCTCTACTAGAAAAACGATTTCCTTGTCCAATGGATAACTCCTTAATCAATACCAACTACACTTAAATTGTACCACGAAGCTACCATGTGCTATCAGACTTATGACTTCAGCGGCTTTGATATTGCGTACGCCACGTGATGGCGTCGGATGACCGACTCGTTTCAACCCCCACGGGATTACGGTGGTAATCCTTTTGAAATCTCTGCTTTACGCCACCCGGTTATTCTCTAACTGGCCTCCCCCATGTCAAACGCCAAGCACCATATTCCTGCCACGATTTGCCCCGTTATCACCTTCATGGTCCAATTCCTGCCGTCATCATTCGCACCTTTCCGGCTTCTTTCGCAAAACAGGCCAATTCGCCGGCGTCGTTGGACAGTTGACCGCTTTTCTCGTTTCATCCTGGCTGGCTACCACGGTGGTAGCGTATCATCCTACGACGAAGCTGAAGCCTTGATCGTGCAACACGACTTCATGCACCTGTCGTTAACAATCTAACTACGACTTCCGCGAGTTTGTCGATACGCTGGTGGTTGCGCTGAGGGGGATGGAGCAAAGCGAGGCGCCCATAAGCCACATCCACCCGGTCCTTGTGCATGAAGGGGTAACCCCCCATGGCAGAAGTGGATGCCCACGATAGCCGGTAGAAGGCACAGCGACATAACCGCATAAGTCCCAGCCTCGCCTCTTGAGACGTTGGATCCCCCAACATTCGGCTCATGTCTCTCGAGGCGCGGCTCTTTCCGCAGATGCAGTAGGTGGTACAATATGGACAAACGAAAGAGGAGCGGAAGCTGGCATGACAGCCAAGGAACTACTCGAGGCGAAGCGTGATGAGATACTGAGAATCGCCGGGAGGCACGGCGCGAACAACATCCGCGTGTTCGGGTCTGTGGCCCGGGGAGATGACGGGCCAGGCAGCGACGTCGATCTGCTGGTTGATTTCGAGCCGGGCAGGAGCCTTCTTGATCAGGCCGCCCTGCTTCTTGAACTCGAGGAACTGTTGGGCCGCGAAGTCGATGTGCTTACGGAGCAGGGAATGCATCAAAGGGTTCGCGGCAGGGCTCTGGAGGAGGCGGTTCCGCTCTGAGAAAAGATCCCGACAGACTTGTAGATATCCTTGAGGCAATCGACCGAATCGATCGCTATACCGGTGAAGGCAGGAACGCCTTTCAGGAGAACGAACTGATTCAAACATGGACGGTATACCACCTCCAGATAATCGGGGAAGCGGCCCGAAAAGTTTCTGGGGAACTCCGGGAGGCGCATCCCGAAGTGCCCTGGAAGCAGATAATTGCCATGCGAAACATCCTTGTCCATGACTACTTCGCGGTGGACGAGGAGCGAGTCTGGGCAGTTGTTCAGAATGAACTGCCGAAGCTCAAGGGGCAGATAGTGGCAATAGCCAGTTCTTTATAATCCGCAAACATGAATTCCTCCGGTTGCAAGATAACAGGCACTCCTTGCAGCCTACCATATCTTTTCGCCTTACTTAACATTAGTTCCAGCGGCTGGCATCTTATCCACTCACCCACAAGGCCCTCTATCAACAATGTGGTGAGTGTGTGAGCCTGCGACGAGGCGGAACGCTGGTGATCCAACACGACTTCATGCACCTCTCGTTCTACAAGGACGACCCAGAAAAGGAGGCGAGAACGAAATGGACCTGGAATTCCTTGAAAAAGTCCCGTCCTGGGAATGGCCGGAGGGCGCCGGAGAGTTCTTCCTGGAGGTTCTCCAGGACGATCAGGCCGGTGAATCCGACCGAATCCTGGCGGCGGAGCTGGCGGGCGACTTCACCGTGATCAACAACGAACTGGCCGATGAACTGCTGTCAATCGTGCAAAGCGGCGATGAATCGGATGCACTTCGCGCCAGTGCGTCG
>JAHIMR010000132.1 GCA_018896525.1 Actinomycetota bacterium | reverse complement strand
CTCCAGCGCCACTTTGGCCTTGAATGCGGCCCCGTGGTTTCTTCTCGGTCTTTTTGGCATATTCATATGCTCCTTTCTGTCTCCAGCTTGGGAGCAGTTTACCACCTAAGCACCTGTCCAGTTTTTCCCGGCCAGCTCTGTTGATTCTATTTTTCCTGATCCTGAACACGGTTTCCCCAAAAATGCCCCAAGAATCGATAGCCCCTGTTTTCGTAAACATTTACTGCACAACCCTCTGATTAGCGTCAACTATTCTTGACCCTCCCTTCTGGCAGCAAAATCGGTGAGTCAACGCGCCCTCCAAAGCAATTGCTGATCAAGGCCTGTTCTTATTGTTTCCATTGACGACTTCAACAATAGCAGTGCGGGTATCCTGGTGGCGATACCCCTTGCCAGGACCGACCTGCCTGTTGCATCTCGTATCAGGGTTGACCCACCTGAAGGAGGTCTGAAGAAGACAAGTTTCATAATGTGTGAACAGGTAAGGGCCATATCAACGAAGCAACTCGTAGAGCCCGAATCGTTGAATGATTCGACAAAGAAGTGTACAATAATCTGTGGAATGTTATACACAAGGATTTATGGAGGTGTTAATAGTGTCCAAGAAAACAATACAAGTTCCCATCGATGAGCCACTCCTGCATGACCTTGATTTGAGGTCTGAGAAAGAGTCAGTCCCAAGAGCTGTACTTATCAGAAAAGCCTGCAAGCGATACTTGGACGAGGTGGAAAGAAGGGAACTCGAAAAACAGTGTATTGAAGGTTATGAAAGAATTCCCGAGAGTACGATTATTGGAGAGACGCAGGTTAAGATGCTTCCCGAGGAATGGTAGGAATGCGGCGTGGAGAGGTCTGGTGGATTGATTTTCCTGAACCGACGGGAAGACGCCCGGCGGTTATTCTAACTAGGGATTCCGCCTGCGGGGTGAGAGGTTCTCTTACAGTCGGGCCTGTAACTGGAACCATCAGGTCTATTCCAGTGGAAGTTCCTCTAGGACCTGAACATGGTTTATCTGTGGAGTGTGTCGCGAATATGGATGACATTCTGACAGTTCCAAAAACATATTTTGACAAGAGAATTTCGATATTATCGGACGAGGTTATAAGACAGGTAGAAAAAGCGATCGTACTTGCCTTGGATATCAGAATAGATTAGCAGTGCTTCTTATCCCAATTCACACGTTGTATACCCGTTACCCCTAATCCGAGTACCCGCCTATGGTGTCCGTCCCCGCACCGCGGTTGTTCCAGTACATGGCTCGCTCCACCATTATCTTCTTGCCGGCGGTCTTGCAGGTGACCATGATGGCGGCACGTCCGTTGATTCCCTTGTCGGCCATGGAGTAGGTCATGCGGGAGTTGGTGGTAACAGTCTCCTCGAAGGTGACGTTACCCGCCCCATCCGGGGTGAGGTAGGTTACCTCCACGGTGACATCGGTATCGTTGGGGTTCTGTACCAGGGTGTAGGTCTCGCGTCCCTCGCTTGTTTGGCCGTCGGGGAGGTAGAAGGTGGTATGGGGGGCAGCTAGCCCGATGGAGTCGTGGGAGGCCTCTCCCCCCTCTGTGTCTCCCCAGTACATGGCACGCTCGGCGATGATGGGCTGGCTTCCGCTCACCTGGGTGGAGAAGTCGCTTGCGGGGAGCACATCGTTCACCCTGATGGTCTTTCTCGAGTTGCCCGGCATGTTGAACGATCCTTGAGGTACCGCTCCCGATGATGTCATGTAGGTGACGGTCACGTCGGTTGCCGTGTCGTTGGGGTTCTGCACCAGCACGTAGGTGGTGAACCCCCAGTCGGTGGTGCCTTCGGCCAGGTAGTAGGAGGGAGCCGCTGCGGTGGTTCCTATGGAGTCGTGTCCCGAGCGGCGGTTGTTCCGGTACATCGCCCTCTCGGGGATGACCGGGATGTCCGCCGTTACCTTTATTGAGGCGTCCTCGGCCCCTATGTCGTTAGCCATGCTGTAGGTCTTGCGGGATTGTGCCGGTACCTTCTTCTCCACGGTTACCGGGTCGGCCCCCTCTATCATGTAGGTGACCTGTGCGGTTGCCTCTGCCGCGTTGGGGTTCTGTATGAGAAGCCAGCACTCGAACCCCCAGGCGCTTGACCCTTCGGCCAGGTACCAGGTGGTGGCGGGTGATGTCACGCCGATCGAGCAGTGTCCGTCCGGTGAGGGGGCTCCCTCTCCGGTCCAGGTCATGGTGCGGTCCACCGCGATTGTCTTGCCCTCCTTGCACTCCACCTTGGTGGAGAAGTCCTTGTCGCCCAGGACGGCGGACACGTCTATGGTCGCCTGGCTGTTGGCCGGGAGGTCTATGTCCCCTCCAGGCACAGCCCCGGCATCGGTCATGTAGGTGACGGTGGCGCTTACAGCACTGTCGTTGGGGTTCTCTATCGATATGTAGCAGTCGTATCCCCAGTCGGTGGAGCCCTCGGCCAGGAACCAGGTTGGGGTTGTGACCTCTGACTCGTCTACCGTGAAAATGCCGGCCTTACTCCCGCTCTTCCCATCATCGTTGGTGACCGTCACCTTGTAGGAGCCGGCAGCAGCCCCGGTGAGGTCGAACTTGCAGGTAATCTTGGTGCTTGATACCACGTTCACGTTGGTGGCGTTGATGGTACCCGCTCCCGTCTCCCCCGACCCGGAGGGGCCGATGAGCTTCACCGTGGCGCCGTTCCGGAAGTTGGAACCCTTCAAGTTGGTTATGTTTACTACATCGTCGTTGGTCCCGCTTGAAGGGGTAATGGAGGTTACTGTTGGGGTGGGGTATTCAGGAGTCGTCTCAACAGCGAAATTCACCTCGTTGCTCGGGGTTCCCTCCCAGTCGTAGACGATAACGGGTCCGGATGTTGTCGGCGGTACCTGAACCGTCATAGACTCGTTGGTCCAGC
Source organism: Actinomycetota bacterium (assembly GCA_018896525.1). GTDB lineage: Bacteria > Actinomycetota > Geothermincolia > Fen-727 > Anoxymicrobiaceae > JAHIPE01. The sequence continues at coordinate 2,916 of JAHIMR010000132.1, read as the reverse complement.
CCAAGACAAAGGCTTGGACACCGTTGAACGTAACTTCGGAATTCCTGCGATTGGTGCCCAAGTTGTTGCCAGTGATAGTTACGCTATCGCCTACATCACCGTTGAGAGGGTCCACCCCCGTAATAACGGGGTCGTCCGGGCTCATGTTGTGGATTACCCAGGTATCCTCAATGCAGTACTTGACGTAGTTGTAACTCAGCCAGATGTATCCGTGCATGTCACCATTCCAGTCGGAGCCCCAGGAGTTGACCATGAGGAAACCACCCTGGTGGTCGGGATCCGAGCCACCGGGGTTGATGTTGTCGTCGTAGCCGCAGAAGGCGACCTGGTGGTTTGCTGGGTCAAGTGGATTCAGTGGAGGATCGTAATAGACAATTGATGGATTGTATAAATCCGTGGTCATAGTTATTCCCGCCGATAGCACGTAGCCGTCCGCCAGCCACTGCTTGGCAACGTCAATCGGGTTTGGTGAGGAGTATGGGGGACTATCTCCAAAATTATTCCAGAGAGCAGCCCAGTTGTTCTGGATCTTGTACGGCTTCGCCGCGTCGAGTTGCTGAGCAGTGGGCTGGGTGGTGCAGTCCCCATCACTGTATGGCATCTCCGCTATGTCGACGCAGCCTTTTGTCTCCATCAGTTCATAGGCGTCCCAGGGCCAAGATCCATAATCGCCACCACCGTTTATCTGGTTGTATACGAACGATGGGCTGAACTGGTACCAGGGGTTGGCAAGGTCCCAGGTTGTATGCTCAAATTTTTTCTCTGAGTGGGTCTTTTGATAGTAACCGGTTGCCCAGGCCACGCAGCTTCCTTGAGATCCCTGGTCGCCGACCGGGGGCAACTCGCTTGACAGGTTTACCGACGAGGGCAGTGCCCTTCCCTGAAGCCTGGACGAGGGAGCCTTCGGCACCATACTGCGGAGTTCAGGGACCATTTCCGGGGGAATCGGTCTCCTGCCGAGGTAGTGCTCGCCATCGCCCTCCACGCCCATTCGTCCGGCCGACTCCGCGCCAACTGGGCCGCTCAAGCCGGACAAGGGAACGACAATTGCCAGAATCATCAGCGGTATCAACAACAGAGTTATTGATCGATATCGATACCAGTTGCGGTATTCAGGATTAGCCCTGAAATCATTCCACCATCCCATAGCGATACCTCTATTCGCTAGCTTTTTTCATCATTAATTGAATCGGCATTCGAGGGGAAGACCTTAGCAGAGCAACTTCTTGGCCCTCGTTCTTTATGGTCGGCCAGGATGGTAGCAGACGGTGGCGGAGGGGCCCGTACTCCATATACATGATCACCTGTCCAATGCTATTCCTGGTGAGTTGACCGTATGACCGACCGCACCCTCTACAATATCATCCATACTGGTAACTGTAATCCGTGGCTTTTTGATGGGGCTAAAAGGTTTGCAGAGGGAGCACCCCTGACAAGGGGGCTCTCGATTTGGGGATTCACGAGTCTATCAGCCGATATTCCTCATTTACCGCTTCCAACGCCAACACTCTATCACCATCCGAGCCTTTCCGGCATAGTTGCCCGTTGTTCTCCGCGTTCTCGCCACCGGGCGTTGGCCGAGCGTCTCTGAGCCTCGTGTTTTCCCGCTGTCCGGGGACAGTTGTCCCGCATTTGAACCCACCCTGCTTTCTATCCCCTTCTTTCACAGACTCAAGGCCGGCGCCCTCGCGTATGCCCTTCCCAGGCGGTGAATTCTCAGGTAGCATCGAGGAGGAACAGCTTTTCCGGAACAGCGACCTCAGCCATCTGGAAGATTGTCATCCTGGAGTGGGAAACTATCTTGGCGCCTATATTCACGAGCTTTAGCTGGACGCTGGAGAGGGACCAGTGGGACACCTCACTGGGGAGCGCAAAACGGCGCAGGAAGTTCCCGAGTTAGTATGCCAGCACGAACAGCGAAAACCTCACCCGGTTGGAGGTAAACCGGGTGCACGATAGCCTTGCCCATATTTAGTCAGTTTCAAACCACTGCGTTATTATATGAGCCTACGACGAAGCGGACACGCTAATCGTCCAACACGACTTCATGCACCTGTCTTTCTACAAGGATGACTTATCGTAGTTATTCTGTTGGTACCCTGTATCAATCTATTAATCTGACCCGGGTGTTCCTGGTCGCTCTGTACATGCCTGCCCCAGTATTCTTTTCTGTAGGTGCGTGTCGGAAGCCCGACACAACGAACCCCCACGGGCTCACCGGCATTGTCCATCTCCATGCGAAGGCATGATGGGCAGATCTTGAAAGACAAGCCCCCGGTCATGGAGCCGGGAGCTTCGACTTGGTCATTACGTCCTCGATGTCTCAGGAGTCCCCCCCTCGTGGGAGACGGCTCGCGGGTGTAGGTGTTACATTACCCGCTCAGCCACCAACAGGGAGGCTGATGTCACAGGGTGAACACCCTGAACTCGTCCGGCACGGATTTATCATCTGCGCCGCCCAAGACCCCTTCCTTCAGGTGAGGGATACGGGCGGTTTCTTCCGAACGTTTCGGATTGACAATACATCCATAATAGGTTAATATTATTGTCTGATAACAACCGGACAGGTCAGCCTCAGCGTTCTCAAAAAATACGTGGAAAGCCAGGGAAAGAAATCGTGATACGCAATTACAAGTACCGCTTGTATCCCCACCAAGGGTCTGAGACAGCGCTGAGAATAGTTCTTGAAGCCTGTCGCCAGCTCTACAACACATCTCTTGAGCACCGCAACCTGAACTACAAAGACAGGAAACGTTCCGTCAACTACTACGACCAGGCAAACGAGCTCCCCCTCTTGGACGACCCGATATTCAGCCTGCTCCACTCGCAGGTGAAGCAGGACGTGTTGCGCCGGTTGCAGAGGTCCTTCGACGCCTTTTTCCGGCGGCTGAAAAGCGGTAACGGGGAAAAGCCCGG
>JAHIMR010000131.1 GCA_018896525.1 Actinomycetota bacterium | reverse complement strand
CGGCTTGAGCTCGCGCTCCGATATCAACTCTTCAAGCTCCGACAGCCTGCGCTGTGCTAGATCGAGGTTCTTATCGGCCTTTCTCTCCTGGCTCCATGTGAACGCGAGATCTATCCTCTCGCCCGCACGCTTGATGAAGTACAGGGAGTTTCCGGGGTTGCTGTCGCGGGCCAACCCGGTCAGGCCTATGAATGAGAGTATCGCTATCAGGAACGATACTACCACTGCTACGGCGTACCTGGCATAAAATCGCGGTACGCTGCGGGGGGCTCCACTCTTCGCCTTCACACGCTGGGCCCTGGCAGGTTTCTCCGCCACATCGGCGCCCAGCACGACAATATAAGTGTGAAGTACGACCTTAACACGGAAAGCCCAGCGGGGACGGACCCCGGGCAGTGAACGCATGCTCTCTACAACATTACCGCTCTCCCCGGATCCTTGCGGCGCCTTCCTTACTATCGAGTTTTTCTTGAATAAAGACAGCATCCGAATAACACCCTATCCGTTGGCTTCTGGTTCCCTTTCCTTTTCGGCCATCCGTTTCTTCAGGTTATTCACGCCCTTGAACTGCAACGCCCGAACCGTAGCCTCTTTTTTTTCGAGTATCATCGCCGTTTCCGTTACGCTCATGTCTTCCATGAACCTCAGTATCAGCACTTCCGCCTGGGCGGTAGGCATCTTCCTTATCTCCTCGTAGACATCGCTGACGGTTTCCCGCCTGACCATCTCGAGATCGATGTCCCTCCCGGTATCCACCACTTCCGGTAGATCGCTCAGCTCCAACTCTTTCTTGAGGGTCCGGTAATGGTCCACAACCAGGTTATGCGCTATCCTGTAGAACCATGCCCTTACCGATAATCCCCTTTCCTCATACCTGGAGATCGACTCAAGCCCCTTCACAAAGACCTTCATCGTGAGGTCCTCGGCGTCGCCCCGGTTGCCTACCCTCCGTATTATGTAATCAAATACGTCTTCGTAACAAAGCCTGTAAATCTTGCCGTATGCCCACCTGTTTCCCTCTATGGCCTGACATACAAGGCTTTTGGGAACCTCTTCCCGGTCTTCTGTCATCAACCTCTACCCTTGGTAACGATAAGTGATGCGATTTGTTAATGCCTCCCGGGTGGCTCGAGCTCCGCGCTCACGTTTCGCCCCGGTGTCTTAGTCTGCTACGGCAATAATCGCGGGCCCGTCGTTCTCTGGATAACCGTATCATATTGTGGCGTCGCAACGTTACACCGAGGCGTTGCCGGTGAGCGGGTGCCGGTGGGGTTATAAATCCCGGTAACAAACTGACTCGACAGGGGAGAGGCTCGGTCAGGGATTACTCAAAACCTTGTCGTGCTCGCCAATTGCTCGCAGCTTAACTCCACCCTCTATGTACTCCCAGGTAAACCTGGTTGACTTGTTCACTGTGCTTTCCCAAATACTATTTGTACCCTGCACCCGCTTAGATCTCAAAGAGGGATGCCTTGGGTTATCCGCGAAAAGGGCCAGCTTGCGTTCAGAGACCTTCTTGGCTTCCTTGGACATCACATCGAAGCACTTCTTGAATCTGTCTGACCACTTAACCAGCATTACCAGCTTTCGATCTCTTTCTTGAACTCCGTGGAACTCTTCTCCTTGTACCTGCCCTCGGCAAAATCCTTATCGACTTCCGCCTCAAGTCTCAGCCATTCCGGTGTCCAGAACCACGCCTGATCTCTATCTACGCTAACCTGAGCATAGAAAATCATCATCCCCGTATCCGGCTCGGCGGTCACCCGGAACTCAGTGCCAGGCCGGCATCCGAGAGCCTTCCTGATGTCTGAAGGTATCGTTACCGACCCCCGGCTGGTCATTGTTACCTTTCCCTCTATTCCCTTTTCCATATCATTTACCCCCTTTCCTAAGACGATTATACCGCAATGACGCAATGATGCAAAGCAGCACGTATGAGAATCGCTTGATGACAAGCAAAGGGATTTTTCTTTTACTCCCGTCGCCCGCCGAATCTGGTGAGGCAGGGGACGGTGTGGCGGTGGAAAGCGCATGCACTCGCGAGAGCCCCGGAGAGGCGAAGGCGGTTCGTGGACCCCCCGTGCTTTGGCACTGGGGAGGTTCAGCGTTAACTCTTTGCCTCCTTTTTCGTTATAACAATTGAATAGTTTATGTATTACAAGAGAAAATGGCGAGCATGGTGGTTGTTGGGCGTTGGTTTTTTAGCTATTATTAAGATGGAAACTTGAACTGTTACATGTAAGTGTTGGACACCAGGGGTAGTATGTCTAAAGCCGATGAGCGCGGGAGGGAAAGAGAGGCTTGGGTCGATGTGTTATAGGCTTCCAGTTCGCGTCAGGGATGACGAGGCCGGGTTCAGCATGATTGAGCTCAT
>JAHIMR010000130.1 GCA_018896525.1 Actinomycetota bacterium | reverse complement strand
CATTCGAACGTCGATGCATCCGCACCTGCCGCGTTCCGCTCCCTCGCGGTACTCACGGAGTACAGCTCGGTCGCGCGCCTTGCATGAGCGGCGCCTCGGCGCTCTCGATACGACACCGTATTTATGGAACGGGGCACTAAGGAGGTCAGCACCTCGCCGTGCACCAGGGGTACAACCAGCCGGTTGGCGAGCCAGTTGAAGAAGGAACGGCTGAAGCCGAACCGGTACAGGTAGTCGGCGTCGGTTATACGTCCCAGGGCCGCCATAACGCGGTACTCCAACTTCGCCCCGATGACGTCCAGCGGGAACGGGATCCTCTGGTGCAGCGACTGCCCCCGGCTGTTGACGTGGCCTAGGAACAAATAAACCACCTCATAGTACCCCGCTGGATAAATACGCTGGCATTCGAACGCCGCTGCATCCACTCCGGCTGCGTTCCGCTCCCTCGAAGTACTACAGAAGTACGACTCGGTCGCGCGCCTTGCCGGAGCGGCGCTTCGACGCTCTCGGTGCTTAACCGTATCTATCCAACGGCGCACTTCACGGTCGTGCCAACAGTTTCCGCCAGGTGACACTTTATCAAATAGCGCTCCTTGAGATATATTTAGGCGACGGAATAATCCACATACCGGAGGTGACTCATGGAAGAAACTTCTATCAGTGAGTTCAAGATGAAAGGCATGAGGTTCCAGTACTGGTTCACCGTTTTCGCCGCGATCCCGCTGGGGGTGGCCATCATCCTGTTCCCCGAGTTCACCAGGAACCTGTTCAACTGGAAGGAGCAGGACAGGCTGATCTTCGGCATAAGCGGCTCGGTCTACTTAGCGTTCGGTACGCTGTCCCTGCTGGGGCTCAAGGACCCGGTGAAGTGGTCCCCCATACTGCTTCTGCAGTTCGTCTATAAGGTCACGTGGTTTATGGCGGTTGTCGGCCTGATGGCGAAGCGAGGAGAGCTCGAACTCTCATCCGCGTCCTACCTGATAATCGGGTACGCGGCCATGGTCGCGGGGGATTTGTGGGCTGTCCCGTGGGGGTACCTTCTCAAGAGCCGGGCGGAGTCAGGAGCCGGCTTGAAGGCATCAAGATGACGCAATAGAGAGGGCCAACGCCGCCAGGAAATAGTTACCATGGGGAGAGGGGCGTAATGGAATCGTATGACGTCGTAGTTGTCGGGAGCGGTTGTGGCGGATCACCGGCCGCGGGCAACCTGGCAGGCGCGGGCGCAAAGGTTTGTGTGCTGGAGAGGGGGACGTGGTGGGGTGGCGCCCAGGGGAAACTGCCTTTCCCTGAAGGCTACCTGCAGTTACTACGCTCGTTGAGGGGCCTGGGCATCAGTTTGCCGTTCTTCAAGAGGTACATACCGCTGAACATGAAGTCGGGGCTGTTCGAGCTCTACTTCGTGGACGGATACGCCATAATCATCCCGTGCGGGGTAGGTGGCGGCTCGCTTGTAATCGGTGGCTTTGTCGACAAGCCTCCCGCTGACATCTATGACCAGTACCCGGCTGAGATCACCTCCCAGGAGATGGGGCCTCATTTCCAGGCGGTGGCGGACGTTGTTCAGCCCCGGGTCGCTCCCAGGAGCACCTGGTACCAGGAAACGATCGATACGGCCTGTGAGAGGACCCCCGGAATAAGAGCGATACCGCAACAGACCAGCATGTGGTATGGGGACGGCCCGGAGTATCAGGAAACAAGGACCAACGAGTACGGCCGCCTTCAGCATAGCTGTCAGTACCGGGCCGATTGCCTCACCGGCTGCAACGTCGGCGCCAAGAACAGCATGGATGTGAATTACCTGCAGTCCGTGGTGGCAAACGGTGGGGTAGTAAAGCATCTCTGCGAGGTGGAACTCATCCGGAATGCGAACGGTGGGTACACCGTGGAGTACCAGGACCTGAGGGATAACGCCCCAAGATCGGTATCCGCGCCGAAGGTGATCGTCAGCGCCGGGGCCCTCAACACCGCCAGGATACTTTTCAAATCGAAGAGCACGCAGGATGGGTTGCCTCTGCTCAGCGACGCTCTTGGCAGGAAGTGGGGATTCAACGGGGATCGCATAGGACTCCGTTTTACCAGGCATAACCACCTGGGGCACGGTTACGGGACGTGCCTGTTCCGCTACATGGAGGTAGAGTCGAACAGGCGTGAGTTCGAGTACCACTTCTTTGCCTGCCGCTCTTCGGTGCTGGCGTGGCCGCCGTTCCCGCTGAGGTGGTTTTCCGATAGAATCATGGCCTTTCTGAGCCTTTCAAGGGAGGAGCCGATAGGAATCATCAGCCCGGCCGGAGATGTTGTCGACATTGATTACCCGTTCCTCAGAATATGGCATTCTATGCCACTTCTTCTGATTGACGTTTCTCAGGCGTCCGCCTCCCGGAATCGAGAGGTCTTACATCGCCTCCACGTCCGTTTACCCTCTCCGTCGAACTGACGGCGAGCAACCGTATGT
>JAHIMR010000129.1 GCA_018896525.1 Actinomycetota bacterium | reverse complement strand
GAGAAAGAAAGGCACCTGTATAATGCCATCAGTTACATAGCCCTGAATCCCGTCAAAGCAGGACTCGTCAGTGATCCGGGACAGTGGAGGTGGAGCAGTTACCGGGCGATAAGCGGTTTCACTCCCCCTCCAGTCTTCCTTGATATCAGCTACACCCTCAGCCTCTTCTCGGATGACATCGAGACGGCCCGGCAGGCCTATATCCATTTTATCGCCGAAAGGCTGGCAAACCAGGAAGAGCGGATAACATTGCAGGCCCTTTTTCAGGGAGTAGAGAACAAGCATGAAAGAAATCGGGCTATACGTAGAGCCCGCTACAAGCATGGCTATACGGCGTGTGAGATAGCGGCCTGCCTGAGGCTAAATCGCTCAACCGTCAACAGAGCGATGAGGAAGTGATCGTTTTGCGCCAATGGTGCCTGGCACCATTGGCGCGTTTTTCGTTACTCCGTGGTTGTGCCGTCGCCGGGGGCAGTCCGCTCTACCCCGCCTTTTCCCTTCAGCCGGGCCTTCTCCCCCTTGTAGTGGCGCTTGATGGGTGCCTTCTCCTCCTTGTAATGGCTCTTCAGCCACGCCTTCTCTTCCTTGTAGCGGCTCTTCAGCCCCGCTATGTAACCGCGGTTCCTGGACTTCCACTTCGCGACAGTGCGATGGGCGTAGATCCGGATGGCCATGTCCTTCCAGTGAAAGAGCATGCCCAGCTTCCAGCACTGCCAGGTGGAGTAAAACTTCCCCATCGCCCGTACGGTCCCCTCCTTCTGGAGCCGGAACGGGGACATCAGCTTTGGCTCATAGACTACGTGGTGTCCGCTGAACTTGCTCCAGTCGTCAACGATGATCCGTCCCTGCTGACACATCTCGGTGTAGAACTCGGTACCGGGAAGCGGTGTCAGTATCAGGAACTGCACGGTATCTATCCCGGTCCTCTTGGCGAAACGGACCGTCTCGCGTATGGCGGCCCGGTCATCCTCGTCAGACCCCAGAACGAACATGCCGTGTACCCTTATCTTGTACTTGTGTATTATCTCCACCGCGTGTACGATATCCTCCACCGTCTGGTCCTTCCGGTACGACTTCAGGGTCTCCGGATTGGCCGACTCCAGGCCCAGGTAGAGGAAGAGGCACCCGGTGTCCTTCATGAGCTGCATCAGTTCCTCGTCTCCGACCACGTGCACCGTCGCCTGGGCGGTCCAGCGGGGGGTGATGCCCCTCTCCTTCATCTTGCGGAGCAGGTCCTTGGTACGGGAGGTAGAGGCGGTGAAGTTATCATCGTAGAAGAAGAACACCGCCTTGGGGTTCTTCTTGTGGAGCATCTCCAGCTCCGCCAGTACATCCTCGGAATCCCGGTAGCGGTACCGGTGCCCGAACATCGGGGTGACAGAGCAAAACTTGCAGTTGTGCGGGCAGCCCCGGGAGGTGATCATCGGGACGATCTTGAGCTTCTCGAAACCCTCTATCAGCGAGAGGTCGGGCCAGGGCAGAGAAGAGAGATCGCCTATTCTCCGGCGGTCCGGGTTGTGGCGGAAAACGCCCCCCTCGGTGTAAGAGAGCCCATCGATATCGGAGAGGTCACCATCCCCGTTGGACAGGTGCCGGATAAGCTCGAGGAACGTCTCCTCTCCCTCGCCGCGCACCACGAAGTCAGCCCCTTCCCTGAGTGCCTCCTCGGGGAGAAACGTGACGTGGGCACCTCCCAGGACGACCGGGATATCGCTTTCCCTCTTGATCCTCTCCAGTAGCTTGAACGCCTCGGGGGCGGTCGACGTTATAGTGGAGATCCCCACCAGGTCCGCGCTGAGTATCCTGTCCCAGTCAAGCCTCGAGACCTCCTGGAAGTAAACCCTGCTTGAGACGCTTAGCTCCCTCTCGATCAGCGCACCCAGTATCGGCAGGCCGAGGCGGGGCAGCTTGAACTTGGAGAACACGTGCTTCCCGGGCGCCTTGGGCTCTATCAGTACAACATCCTTAATCATGACTCCCCCGTCAATAGACATACCTCTCTAATGCTAAGTACGATGACTCAATCGGACTGGATACAATGTTCACCAACCGCGGCCACCAAGAACCGTTATCCTGGACATTGTTAACCTCCAGTGGAATCGACCAAGTACCAGCGACTACTCAAGAAGCCGCTACTGCTCACACAGTGACTCGAAGATGCGGACCGCCTCCACCGCGTCCCTGCCCAGAGCGTCAACACCCATCTTGTCGGCCAGCTGCTGCGTGGTGCAGGCGCCGCCGATTGCTATCTTGACGTTGTCCCGGAGTCCCGCCGCCGACAGGGCCGAGACCACGTCGCTTATGGAGTCGACCATGGAGGTTAGCAGCACCGACATGCCGACGGCCTGGGCGGAGTTATCGCGAACCGCGTCCACCACCTTCTCCTTGGGAACGTCCACCCCCAGGTCTATTACGTTGAACCCCGAGGTGGAGAGCATGGTGCCCACCAGGTTCTTACCGATGTCGTGCACGTCGCCTTTGACGGTAAAGAGTACGACCGTCCCCTTCTTTCCCATGCTGTCGACCTCGAGATGCGGCTCCAGCACCTTCAGCCCGTCTTTCATGACCTCACCCGCCAGAACGAGGTCCGCCAGGAAGTACTCCCCCTCCTCGAACAGGCCTCCCACCGCCCCCATCCCTGCGCACATCGCGTCCAGGACGGCCTGGGGCTCCTCACCGGCGTCCAGCGCGCCGGAAACGAGCTGCTCTATCTCCTCCAGTTCAAGGTCGGTGACGGCCTTTCCGACTATATCCAACTGCTCTCCCATCAGAACCTCCTTGCAGTTCACGCCCCGACGTCTCCCGCCGACAGCGGGTAATAGCCGTACTTCTCAACGGCCTCGAGCACCCAGTAGAGCCTGTCCACCGAGATGTCGGGGTGGCTGTTGGTGGGCGCCAGTATGTAACCGCCGCCCTTGCCCGCCGCCAGGATCGACTCGCGTACCGCTTCGAACACCTCGTCATTGTCCGCGTCCACCAGTATGTGTGTGATATCCATGTTACCGACGAGGCATAGGCGGTCCCCCACCATCTCCTTCACCGTGGCAAGCTCTATCCCCGCGGTGGGCTCCAGGGCGGCCATTACCCTTTCGATGTGAGAACCCAAGGGGCACCACCATCCTTCGAGGTAGAGCGGTTTCTCGACACGCGATGGTTTCGTCAACTGCTCAACACGGCCGTTTACAATTATGTCTCATGTGGCCTCGCGAGGCAATTTCCGCCCTCGAGTCCTTACGGGGTGGGGGGTTGAGCACCCTGGAGATAGGGCATTGCTACCGTCGCGGCGGGCGGTACCACCTGGAACTCGGAGTCCCAGTCACCGGAGAGCATCCTCTCCAGCAGCCGGTTGGAGCCGGGTATCTCCTCGAACTTGAGCCCGAGGAGCTCCGCCTGCGCCCGCGCGAACGTACGGTACTCGTCCATCTTGTAGTTACCGGTGTCTATCAGCGCCAGCCGTGTGTAGTTGGCCAGCATCGCCCTCGCGACCCTCCTGGCGCGCTGTTCCCCGTACCTTTCTTCGAGCCTCTTGAACTCGGCGTAGGCGCTGTCGGGCGCCTCTATCCACCCCTTGGTGAGGAAGTAGGTGCCCGGCTCCTTCTCCAGCATGGCCATTCGCGCCTCCTCCGACCCCAGGAAAAGAGATATGCAGTCCTGCACCATCGGTATCACCAGCCGGTGGCTCCTCGACTTCAGCCCCACCACCGCGTAAGAGCACAGCCCGTAGCCCAGCAGGATATCGTCATCCCCTTCTATCGCGTCTATGCTTGCCTGCAGGGTCTTTCTAAGCTCATCGGGGTCCATGTGAAGGCCGAACTCCAGCACAATCATCCGGTCCCGGGCGACCCCCAGCCGCGATAACTCCTCGGCCACCGTGGCGCAGGCGATGATATGCACGCCTGGAGCCAGCTCGCCGCTCACAGTACGCCCCTCGGGTCCCAGCCAACGTGGAGGTCTTCGTCCAGCGAGTCCAGAGTATCCATATCCCCGGTCGATATGCTGAAGTCAAAGACATCGGCGTTCTCGACAATCCGCTCCCGGTTGGAGGACTTGGGAACCGGCACCGCGCCGTGCTGCACCGACCAGCGAATGAGTACCTGTGCGGGGGTCTTCCCGTACCGGGAGGCGATCTCGGAAAGCCCCGGGTCGTCTAATCGCTCCGCCCGGGCAAGGGGGCAGTACGCCTGCACCACAATACCGTGCGCCAGGCAGAAGTCGAGGACCTCCTCCTGGAAGCAGTAAGGGTTTAACTGGAACTGGTTCACCGCCGGGACCACGTCCGAGCTTTCCATGAGTTCCTCAAGGTGGCCCACCATGTAGTTGCTGACCCCTATCGCCCTGCACCTGCCCCCGGCCAGCAGGGACTCCATGACGCTCCACGAGTCCATCCGCAGGCCCTCGACCGGCCAGTGAACCAGGTACAGGTCGATGTAGCCCAGGTCCAGCTTGCGAAGGCTCTCCTCGAACGCCACCGTCGCCCGTTCGTACCCGTGGTCGGTGTTCCAGAGCTTGGTGGTTAGGAAAACATCCTCGCGGGGGATTCCGCTCTCCCGGACGGCCTCGCCTACCTCCCTCTCGTTTCCGTACATTGAAGCGGTATCTATCAGCCGGTAGCCGGCCGCCAGTGCGCACAGGACGGAGGAGCGCGCCTCTCCCCCGCTATCGAGCATGAAGGTGCCGAAACCCAGGCAGGGCATCTCCACCCCGTTGTTCAACGTAACCGTACGGCCGATGTCCACTGCGCCCTTCTCTCTTAGCACTCAACTGGAAACCAGTATCTTTTTATGCAACACTACTATAAGGGGATGCGTATCGATACAACAGCATTTCGTGTAATGAAATTACCTAGAACAATCACAAGAGCGGTTTTTCTTCCGGTACTGCTTCTCGTCGTAGTGGCCGCGTCGGCCTGCGGCCGCGCCGAGAGTACATCACTGCACAACTCCATCAGCATTCCCAGAATCACCAGGCCCGCGGCGATACTGCCGAAAGACAGGGTCGTCGGCGACCACCTGGTGACGTTCGACGAGACGAACCTCGCGGGCAAACTGCCTCCCGCCCGGCCGGTCCAGGCCATCACCAGGGGAAACCCCGAGCTGAAGCGGGTCGCGATAACGATCGACGACGGCTGGAACGCCGACATGAGGATCCTGGAGCTCTTAAAGGAGTGGGAGATCAAATGGACCGCGTTCCTCATCGGGGGGAGGGGCATCGCCGAGTCCAACCCCGACCTGGTGCGGGCGGTGCGCGACGCGGGGGCCGAGGTCTGCAACCACACCTACTCCCACTACGTCATGAGTGGCAAGGACAACGCCTTCGTGGTGGATGAGCTATGGCGCGCGCAGGAGGCCATCACCAGTGTCACCCACGAGATATACCCCTACACCCGCTTCAGCGGTGGAGCCTACGACGATACCTCCCTGCAGTGGGCCGCCGATCAGGGCTTCTGGATGGTGAACTGGACGGTGAGTAGTGGGGACACCAGCAAAGGCGTGACAGTGGACTTCCAGGTCAACAACATCCTGGGCAACCTCCAGCCGGGGGCCATCATCCTCTTCCACTTCGGGGGGTACAACACCTACGAGGTGCTGTCACGGGTAATCCCCGAGATACAGCGCCGGGGCTACGAGGTCACATCGCTGTCGCGGGTCCTGGAGGGAACGCCTTTCGTGCTCAATGAGTCCGAGTGAACCTTTTCCTTCCATGTGCAAAGGGGGCCTGGCCCCTTTTGAACATTGTTTACGTATAAAATAGTTGCGTTTGTGCCTGTCACCATCTTGCGTTTTGCATCTGGAGAAAGCCGGGATTGATTTCTAATGACCGCTGAGAACACCGATATCGCGAGGATCTTCGACCAGGTGGCGGACCTCCTGGAGGTAAACGGGGCCGACTACTACCGGGTACGAGCGTACCGCAACGCGTCACGGGTCATAAGGGACCTCTCCACCCCCCTGCGTGTCACAGCCGCGAGCAACGATAAGAAACTCGAAGACCTCCCGGGCATCGGCAGAGACCTCGCCGGGAGGATCCGGGAGATACTTAACACCGGGGACCTTGCCCTGAGGGAGGAGCTGGAAACCCGGTTACCGGGCAGCCTGATGGAGGTCTTGAACGTGCCGGGCCTTGGGCCACGGAAGACCCACGAGCTCTTCCTGGAGCTGGGGGTTACGGACCTGGAAGACCTGGAGGAAGCCGCCGCAAGCGGCAAGGTCCGCCGGCTCAGGGGGTTCGGCCCCGGGACCGAGCGCAAGATACTGGAGGGAATCCACTCCATCAAGGGCCCCGGCAAACGGTTTTTCCGCTCGGTGGCGGAGGTGTACGCGCGCTCCATCATCGAGCATATGAACGCCGTCCCGGGGCTGAAGCGCATCGAGGTCGCCGGAAGCTACCGGCGCCTGGCGGAGACCGTCCGCAACCTGGACATACTGGTCACCTGCGACGACGCGGGGGCCGCCGTTGAGCGGTTCGGAGAGTTCGCCCCCATAACCCGGGTCATCACCGCCGGCCCGACGGGGGCTTCGGTGATAATAGACCCGGGCATCCAGGTCAAAATGCGGGTGGTGGACGAGAACTCGTTCGGGGCGTTACTCCTGCGTTTCACAGGGTCGAAGGCGCACGTCCTGGCCTTGGCGCGAATGGCCCTCGATCGGGGGCTCAAGCTTTCCGGGAACGGCGTGCTCCAGGAGGGGAAAAAAGTCGCAGGCAGGACCGAGGAGGAGGTCTACGCGGCGCTGGGGCTGCCGTGGATACCTCCTGAACTGCGCGAGAACAGGGGCGAGATACGGCTGGCACTGGAAGGGCTTCTGCCTGACCTTGTTGACATCGGGGACATCAGGGGCGACCTCCACATCCACACCGACGCCACCGATGGGAAGGACACGCTCCAGGACATGGTGGCGGAGGCCCGCCGGAAGAAGTACCTCTATATCGCCATCACCAACCACTCTAAAAGAGTACCGGGGGGGCTCGACGCCGGGGCGTTACTGGAGCACTGGCAGCGGATCGAGAGGCTCGACGCGGTGACCCCGGGCATCCACCTGCTCAAGGGTGTCGAGGTCGACATCCTCCCGGACGGGTCGCTGGACCTGGAGGATAAGGTCCTCGCCGGGGCCGACTACGTGATTGCGGCGGTCCACTACGACACGGAAATGTCGCCGACCCGGATGACCGGTCGCATCGTCAAGGCAATAAACCACCCGCTCGTGGACGCGATCGCACATCCAACCGGCAGGAGGATTGACAGGAACCCGCCGTACGGCGCCAACATGGAAGACATCGTGGTGGCCGCCGGGCGCGCCGGTATATGCCTGGAGCTCAACGCCGCCCCCGACCGGCTGGACATCGATGACATCGTCTGCCGCTCGGCCCGCGACCACGGCGTCACGGTTTCCATTGCCACCGACGCGCACAGCGTGAGGGGCCTTGACTTCATGAGGCACGGCGTCAACCAGGCGCGCCGGGGCTGGCTGGAGAAACGCGACGTCTTGAACTCCCGTACCTACCGCTCGCTACGTAACCTGCTGAAAGACAAGTAACGATGGCGACTCCGCGCCAAAATGACGCAGTGGTGCCTGGCACCACTGCGTCATTTTGTGACTTTTGTCTATTTATGAGGGAGAGATCTTCTTGCCACAGCTATAATTTCGGTTACTGCTTCTTGGCGCTGACCCCACCTGGAGCCGGTTTCCCTCAACCTCAATCGATACCTTCCCCGGCCCTTTCCCGCTCAATAGGCACTCCATTTCTTGCCCTCTCCCTTTCCTTTTTCCCGACCCTGGAAAGGCGTTTCTGGTTCGCCGTAGCGAGGTCCATGACCTTACAGGGCTGGACGACCGCGGGCCGTATCACGACTTCAGGGCCGACGCTTTTCGATTCTATCCGTTCACCGGACCCGCCGCAATTCGGTTTGCGGACAAGGTCATGGTGGCTTGACTCTGATTATTCTGGTATAATGCGTTGATTGTTACGACGGTTTTTCTGGTAGGTGTTGAAGCTTTTTCCGAGGAGACCGCAATCCTCGGATTTTTTTATACCGGAGGGAGGTGTAAAGAGAATGAGAATATACGTAGGTAACCTTAGTTACAGTACGGACTCGGATAGCATGCGCCAAGCGTTCGAGGAGTTCGGGACAGTCGATTCGGCTGATGTCATCATGGACCGTAACACCAACAGGTCCAGGGGCTTCGGCTTCGTTGAAATGCCGAACGACGAAGAGGCCAAGGCCGCTATCGAGGGCCTGGGCAGCAAGGAGCTGGACGGCCGGCAGGTCAACGTCAATGAGGCGCGACCGCGCAGGGACGACTCCCGTGGCGGAGGCGGAGGCGGTGGCGGTGGCGGAGGCGGAGGCGGAGGCGGTGGCGGCGGGTCGTACCGCTACTAAGCCAGGAGGATGCGCGCCGGTACGGTAACTCTCCGTCAGGATGGGCTGCCGGGCCGGCGTTGCAGACTACTGTAAGACTGCCAGGTGATTGCGGAAACGCAATTCCCGTTAATGCACATGCCACGAATAAGATAAATATACGAACGATGGATGTAAGCGGTGCTATGCCCCGATGAGTGCTGGTATTGCTATCATGCGGCTCATCCCCTGTCTTTCTTGCCTTCACCTCACCGGGCAGACAGTTGAACTCGGGCGCCAGGTAACCATATGCTATCCACAGGAGGTGGTGTAATGGATACCACGCAATGGATAGTACTTGGTATTGGCCTGGCAATCCTGGTGGTCGGGATCGTCTTCATCGTCATGGGGGTGCTTGCCAAGCGCAGGCTCTCGGTGATGGCCGACACCCGGACCGTCGGCGCCGGGGAAGCGGGTCATATCGCCGACCCATCAGGCACCGTCAAGGTCGAGGTATTCGGCGTCGCGGAGACCCCGGAACCGCTTATCGCGCCGGTCTCCGGAAAGCAATGCGTATACTTCCGACATCAGGTCGAGGAACTGCGGGTGGAGTACGACCGGGACACACAAGGCAACAGACAAAGGCGCGAGTCATGGCACACTATCACGGACGAGAAACGCCATGCGCCGTTCGTAGTACGCGACTCCACCGGCGCGGTGCAGGTCAATCCCGATAAGGCGAAGTTCGTCGCCCAGCAGACGGTCGACAACGCTTACGGAGCCCCCGGGTATGAGCCATCGCGCGCCCAGAGCGGCATCGGCGGCGTTGTCGGTGAGGTGCTGGGTTCCGCGCTGGGAGCCGACAGGACCGCAGGGGTGCGTTCCTCGGAGTGGATAATACCGGTCGGACAGCAGACGTACGTCATCGGCAACGCCGAACAGACGCAGGCGGGCCCGGTCCTGCGCAAGGGAGAGGGCCACTTCATCATCAGTTTCAAGTCGGAGGAGGAGCTCACCAAGAAGTATCGGCTTGCCTACATCCTTTGGGTTGCCTTCGGAGTCGCCCTTGGCGCCGGCGGTATCACCGCCGCCATTATCGCCGCCACGGTCATGGGTAAAGGCTAGACGGCACTCCGGGCAGTTTGAGATTCCGACCTCAAATGCACGTCTGGGGCCTTGCGTTTGGGGCCTGGCCCCTTTTGCAACTTGCCTGGCCTATCCCCTGGGACTCCTCGAACACCAGTGGCCGGAGGCGATCTACTGTCCCCCGGTGAACGTCCAGGCGAACTGGCTGCCCCGCTCGCGCATCGCCGCCTCGGCGACGCCTGCCACCTGCTTCTCCTTCCTCTTGCTGGATTGACTCTAGAAAAATCTGTCTATGAACTTGATGAAAGACCTGAGCATGAAGTTGGTGAACGAGCGGCTTATCCTGTGCATAACGTCTATCAGGTACGTCTCCGGCCCGACCCTCACAACACCTGTGTTCCTCTCCACTCCACGTACGGCCTTCTCCGCCACCCTCGAGGGGGGCAGGCCGCGCTTCTCCATGATCCACTCGAGCTTTCCCCTGGACTCCTCCGGTGTCCACCGGCCTTCTCCAGCGCGGACCGTGGCGGTCTTCATAATGCTCGTCGCAATCACCCCGGGGCAGATCGTGATGACACCTATCCCGTGCAGCGCCGCCTCGCCGCGAAGGTCCTCTGAAAAGCCCAGCACCCCGCACTTGGTGCAGGTGTAGGCGGTCAGCAACGGCAGCGGAGACAGGGCGGCACCCGAGGCGGTGTTTACAATATGGCCGCCACCGCCCTGGTCTATCATGCGGGGGTAGAAGTAATGGCAGCCGTGGATGACGCCCCACAGGTTCACCCCCACAACCGCCTTCAGGTCATCGAGGGTCAGGTCCTCGAACGCTCCCCCCAACCCGATACCCGCGTTGTTGCACAGGACATCCACCCGCCCCATCCGCTTGTAAGTGGCATCGCAGAACTCCTCCACCTGCCACGCCTGGGAGACATCAACGACCTCGGCCATAAACTCGGTGCCCATAACCTCCAGTTCCTCCCCCACCGCCCGCAGTCCGTCACCGTTGATGTCGCAGATGACCAGACGGGCACCCCTTCTGGCGAAGGCGAGAGCGATCTCCCTGCCGATGCCGCTGGCGGCACCGGTCACCACAACCACCTTTCCGCTGAACTCTTTCATCCTTCTCCTTCCTTCGAATGTGCGTTTGGGGCCTGGCCCCTTTTGCACATGCTTTACGTCTAAACCAGTTGCGTTTGGGGCCTGGCCCCAATCTTGCGTTGAAGGCCCCCCACCAGCCGGTTGAACCTCCCCAGCCCGTCGATGTTCTTCCAGTAAAATCGCCACTTTAACTCTTTCTCTTTCTTCTTGCGCGGCATCTTCCCCCTCCTCATGAACTGCCGTTGCCTATCACGTCCCGCTCTCATCATATCAAAGCAAACATGTGACCGTTCTAGACGTGACACAAGAAACGCAAGATGGTACCGGGTACTAACGCAAGTTTTTCAGGGGTAACCAGCAGTTCACTGATATGATGTCATATGTGTATATACCTGATAGTACATACACATGAAACTATCAGAGCGGGAGAGGAAATAAGGTATATCCTATCGGATCGCCCTTCGCTGGTATCACCAAAGGGATCCTGCCGGCCCGAGCAGAACAGCTTGAGACCGTAACCATACCGGTCCATGAAGACACCACCGGGTACCGCAAGGTAAAAAAGCATGTCACGGGGTGATGGTACAGTATGGACAGTGATCAGGCGTTAGTCGAAAACCAAGATGAACGCCGGCACATACAGATAGCTCGCCGTGAGTTCCACGGAGAGGGTAAACGGACGTGGAGGCGACGTAAGACCTCTCGATTCCGGGAGGCGGACGCCTGGGAAGCGTCAATCAGAGATGGCGCATTTGTCATCATTCTGAGGAACGG
>JAHIMR010000128.1 GCA_018896525.1 Actinomycetota bacterium | reverse complement strand
GTCCCAGGTGCCGTTGTAGTTGAAGTACATGGGGCGCTCGGCGATGATTGCCGCACCGTTGGTGGACTCGACCAGGCAGGAGAAGTCGTGGGCATCGTCATCTCCCTCCCCCAGTACGTCCTTCACCCGGACGGTGTGCCGTGAGAGTGGCGGGACGGTGAGTGGTTGTTCCATATTCTCCCCGGCGCCTGGCATGAAGGTAATTTCTACCTCCGCCTCGGCTTCGCCGGGGTTCTGGATGCAGATGTACGGCTCGAAGTTGGGGCGGCAGGTGCCTTCCGCGAAGTACCACTCCCCACCGGGTTCGTTCGTTCCAATGACGTCGTGGCCCCCGTCCCACATCCCTTGATAGTTGAAGTACATGGGGCGCTCGGCGATGATTGCCGCACCGTTGGTGGACTCGACAAGGCAGGAGAAGTCGTGGGCATCGTCATCTCCCTCCCCCAGTACGTCCTTCACCCGGACGGTACGGCGGGACCGGGGCGAGACCGTTAGCGGCTGTACGATGTTTTCACCGGCGCCCGGCATGAAGGTAATTTCTACCTCCGCCTCGGCTTCGCCGGGGTTCTGGATGCAGATGTACGGCTCGAAGTTGGGGCGGCAGGTGCCTTCCGCGAAGTAGAACCTCTGAAACGCTCCCGCCTGCAGCACGGTGAACGGCACCCCGTTCGAGGTCCCCTCCGGGGTCACCACCTTGACATCCACCTCTCCCGGCTCCATCCCGGGGACCTTGACCTTGACAGACCCGTCGCCCCACGACTCGTAGGCGGAGGCCTCTAGAGCCCCGAACAGGACGTACGAGGGACCGCGGGCCGAGCCGAACTCCTGACCCTTGATGGTTACGGCTTCACCTGCCAGGGCCGAGGCGGGGTCCACCGAGGTAACGACCGGAGGAGTCTTCTTGGACATGGTGAACTGGTCGAGGACGCTGCCGTCATCGTACCGTTTCGCGGTCACCACGAGGGTGTTGTCCGCCTTCACGTCAACGGCGCAGTAATGGTACGCCTTCTCGTTGTGGGCGACCCAGGGCTCCGAACCGGGGTTGGCCAGGGGGGCGCCGGCGCCCCCGGCGATCACGTAGATGGTGCCGCCGACCTTGTGGTAGAAGGAGCCGTCGTTGTCCACCACCTCGCCGCCCTTCATGGGGAGGGACCTCTCATAGTAGTGGGTGTGGCCGTTGAACACCAGGTCGACCCCGTACTGGTCGAATAAGGGAACCAGTACGTCTATTACATCGCTCTGGTCCCCGTGACTCCCCCCCGAAGCGTAAGGGTGACGGTGGAAGAACGCCACGATCCAGTCGCACTCCCCCGCGCTTGCGGCCTGGAGGTCGCTCTCCAGCCACGTCTTCTGCGCCCCCGAGAGCAGGGCGTACTCGTCGTCGTCTTTAAGGCCGGTGTCCAGGCAGACGAAGTGGACGTTCGAGACGTCGAACGAGTACCACTGCTCGTTCCCGGGAAAAGCGAACCGTTCGAAGTAGGCGTTTGCGTACTTCTCGTGGTTCCCGTGGCAACTCATGAAAGCGGATTCTCCGGAAAGCTGATCGAATTTCAAAAACCACAGGTTCCACTTGTCTTCATCATCCCCGTCGTATATAAAATCAGCGGTAAAGATATTGAACAACGGCCCCTCGTCCGCGACTGCGTCAGCCACCTTCTCCCATATGGAGAGATCGTTGTTCTCATGTGGCACGTACCAGGGATTGTTTCGCGAGTCACCGTACGCGCAGAACTTGAATCCGCCGTACTCCGGCGGGGTACCAAACGACTTCTCCCCGCTGAACCCATGCGTCGCGTCCCCGCAGGTGTAGTAGTAGGTGGTGCCCGGGGAGAGCCCGGTCACCTCCACGTCGTGGACGTCCACCGTCGCGCCCGAGTAGGTATGGGACGTGCCGGTTGTACTCTTTGTGTAGTTCCCCGTTGAGGTGCCGTACCTGACCGTCGGCGTATACCCGGAAAGGCCCTGGTCAGTGAACCAGGTTACGGTGACGGTACTGTGGGGGTCGTTCTGCCAGGTGAGGTGCACTCCCGAGGGGGTGGAGGCGGCGATTACCGATACGCAAGGTATTAGCGCCAGTATGAGCAATGCCGCCAGGCCAACCGCCAACGTCGCTTTCGCCCTTACGGTCATCTCCCACCTCCGGGTGGAGTCCGGGTCAGTCGCTTATGATGACCCGGTGGTCGAGGAACGTTATCTCCTCGATGCCTCCCTCGAACACCTTCACTTCACCGAGGATGTTGGTGGTCTTTATGCGGCCGCCCTCGTCCTCGATCAGCACCGCGTCCTCCATCACCAGCTTATCTCCGTCTTCCCCCCGCAGGTACACGTTTGATTCACACATATCGACATCCTCTATCGTCTGCAGTTCTTCCTTTTCCTCTACTATTCTAACGTATCTCACCCCCGGGTGTTACCCGCCCCAGGGCTGTTGCATAACAGCCGTTGGCTTGGGTAAAGGTTACAACGGCAACAGCCCGGGGATGGCGGTTGTTTGTCTTGCGTTATGCGCCAATGGTGCCAGGCACCATTGGCGCGTTTTGGTGGCGAGGGAGGGTCCCGCCCTGGGGATGTTGCATAGTGGGGCTTTGGTTTGTTTTGGGGTTACAACGGCAACATCCCGGGGGTGGCGTATCTTGTGTGACCGACGCTTGTGTGACGCGTGGGGTCAGGCCTTCTAGCCGTAACGTATGGTCTTGGCCATCGCTTGAAGGCGCAGACCCCACCTGGTGGCGGTCTTGTTTGGCGATTACTCTTTCTTGCCTGCGTACTTCTTCAGTATGAAGTAGAGC
Source organism: Actinomycetota bacterium (assembly GCA_018896525.1). Lineage (GTDB taxonomy): Bacteria > Actinomycetota > Geothermincolia > Fen-727 > Anoxymicrobiaceae > JAHIPE01. The sequence continues at coordinate 14,758 of JAHIMR010000128.1, read as the reverse complement.
CCCAGGCCTATGAGCGCCAGTATGACTACGTAGACCAGCGCGTCCCCGGTGAAACGTATGACCGCGCTCAAGCCGTCCACCACACCATGCGCCGCGTCGGACAGCGCGTCGACGAAGCCCCAACCGTCGCCGTCCGTGACCACTTCGCTTCCCGGCTCCGTCAGCGTTACCTGTATCGTCGAGAGCTGCACGTGGTTGTCCAGGTAACTCTTGCGACCGGTCAGTTGCTCTATCTGCTCCTGGATAACCGACAGTTCACGCTGAACTGATATGCTCTCCTCGATGGTCTGCGCCTTTGCCATCAGGTTCAGGTAAACCGCCTCCTGTGCGCGCAGGTTCCTGGTGCGGCTCTCGAGGTCTACGTACTCCTCGGTGACGTCCTGCGCCTGTTCGCTGATAGAGGTCAAGCTCCCTATCTCCTTGAGCCGGCTCATCACGTCGGCGTAGGAGGAGTTCGGTATTCTTATCGTAACGGTCCCGCTGGTTATCCTGCCTTCGCTGGAGGAGCTTCTTGAGTCGGAGATGTACCCTCCGACGCCCTCCGCTACGAGTGACACGGTGCTGTACGCTTCGTTGTACGCACCCTTCTCTATCTCGACCGCCAGCGAAGCGGTCCTGATAGTCTTGACCTCTACGGTCGGAGCCGGCTGTATGGTGGTCTGGGTGCCCGGGGTCTGCTGAGCGGTAGCGGGCGCCTCGTAATGCGCGGTCGCGTCCTCATCCACCGACGGCGTGGCGGCGGACTTCTCCTCGGATACACTCTCGTCCAGGATCCCCGTCTCGCTCTCTATCTGCCGCATCATGTCGGCCGCGTTCGTGGAAGGAGCCAGGCCCGCCTCTTCCATCTCCCCCGCGATCTCCTGGGACGTCCGCCGGCTCGAGTCCTCTCTCCTCCCCAGGACGAGCCCTATTACCATCAACACCAGCAACACCGCCAGGACAGCTCCGCCGACGGCTATCGCCTTCCTCCACCACCCTCGTCTTTGCTCGTCTTCCACGATGGCCTCCTTTCCGAGGTGAACCGTCTGTACAACTTAGACGGGTTGCACCTTCCCACAGTTCCACATCGTAATTACAGTATAATACTTCTTGGAAGGTAAACGGACACGGGGGCCACATTGGGTGAGTTCGCGGTCAGCCTCAATAACATAAGGAAGAGCTACCGGCTTGGCTTCTCCCGCAGGCGCGTGGAGGCCATTCACGATATATCGCTGGAGGTGGAAAGCGGCAAGGTCTTCGGCCTGCTGGGCCCGAACGGCGCCGGAAAGACGACGGCCTTAAAGATCCTTCTTGGCATCGTCTTTACCGACGAGGGGACCGGGTCGGTCCTGGGCAAGCCGCTGGGCGACCGCTCGGCGCACCACCGCCTGGGGTTCCTCCCCGAACAACCATACTTCTACGACTTTCTCACCGCGGAGAAGGCCCTGGATCTGTACGGCAGGTTCTTCGGCATGGGCCGCGAGGCCTTTAAATCCCGGTCGTCCGCCCTGATGGACATGGTAGGGCTCCGGCGGGACTCCCACCTGACGCTGGGCAAGTACTCCAAGGGGATGCTGCAGCGCTTCGGAATAGCGCAGGCGCTTCTAAACGATCCCGAACTGGTGATAATGGACGAACCCTCCAGCGGCCTCGACCCCCTTGGGCAGAAAGAGGTGAGAGACGTTCTGCTACGTCTGCGAGACGAGGGCAAGACGATCTTTCTGTCCAGCCACCAGCTTTCCGAGGTTGAAAGCATCTGTGACAGCGTTTGCATCATCAGCAACGGCAAGAACGTGACCGGCGGTCCGCTCTCCGAACTCCTCGAGGTTCGGGGCGTGGACCGAATCACCCTCGAGGGAGAGAACCCCGAGGCGCCGGCGCGCCTGGAGCCCCTCTCGGTCAAGGTAGAGCAGGCCGAGGGGGTCACCGTGCTCGAGGTCGAGAGCGCCGGCGTCTACCGCGCCCTTGACGCCGCGAGGGAGCTTGGGATGACTCTTCTTTCAGTGGAGCCATACCGGCGTTCCCTGGAGGACCTGTTCCTGGAATCGGTGAAGGAGGAGCCTGTTTGAGGAATATCTGGACGCTCGCGGTAACTGTCATACGCGATACCGCCAGGAAGAAGATATTCTACGTCGTGCTCCTGTTCGGCCTGTCGATCATCTCGATATCCCCACTTATCCCCACGTTTGAGCTCGGCTCGCAGGCCCGGTTTCTGAGGGACATCTCCCTGAGCCTGACCTCACTTTTCGGCGTCATCCTGGCGGTAATACTCTCCATCAACCAGGTTCCCGGCGATGTTGGGAAGAGGACCATCTACAACCTACTGTCGAAGCCGGTAAGCCGCCTGCAGTACCTGGTGGGCAAGTACCTTGGCATACTCATGACGCTGGCAATTATCCTCTTTGTAATGGGGTTGGAGATCCTTGTCCTCATCTACGCGCGGCTCCAGGTTTTCTCGCCGGTCATCTTCCAGGGCGTCTTTGCCGTCTTCCTGGAGAGCGCGATAATCGCCGCGTTTTGCCTGGGCCTGTCCACCTTTGTGACGGTCCCGGTCAACGCGTTCGCCACGATACTCTTTTACATGTTATGCCACGTCAAGACCGGCTTCCTGCACGCCAAACTGATCGACGAAGCGAGCGGCGGTCTCGTCAAGATAGCGTCCTGGACTTTCTACTACGTCATCCCCAACCTGGAGAACTTCAACCTGTCCGAGCAGGTCGGCTACGCGGGAGGCGTATCCTGGACGTTCCTCGCCCGGATAAGCGGCTACGCCCTCCTGTTCGCTGTCCTGTTCCTCATTATCGGCCACCTTGTTTTCCGGGTGAAGGACCTGTAATGGGCAAGCGGGGAAACGGGGGGGGCAGGCGATGGTCGACCGCCGTCACGGTGGCCCTGATTGTAGTGATACTGGCGGGGGGCGTCCTGATGCAGTACTCGCTCGATAACTCCCCGGTGATACAGGCCGGCTGGGATGAGAGCTCACCGTTTGACGCCGGGAGGTCTTTCCTTGATATCCTGGGCGGCGTCCGGGAAACACTGGCCGCGCACCTCTGGACCAAGACCGACACGATCTTCCACGAGTACCTGGGGCACTCCCTGAAAAACGAGGAAGTCATGGTTTCGTACTACTGGCTCATAACAAGGCTCGATCCGCATTTCATCATGCCGTTCTACTTCGCGAGCTGGCTCCTGTGCACATTCGACCGCGTTGATGAGGGCCTCGACCTGGCCATTGAAGGCCTGCGGTACAACCCCGACTCCTCCCAGCTTGAGGGGAACCTTGCCTCAATCTACTTCTACTTCAAGAGGGATCCCGAGAAAGCCCGCTACCACCTGCTGAAGGCGATACGCCTGACCTCGGACGTGGATGACAAGCGCATATTCTCCAACTTGCTCAAGGTTATCGACGCCGTCATCGCGGGCGAGAAGGATATCCCCGAAGTCACTGACGTCCACGATGCCGAGGATTCCGGTGAGCACACGCACGGGGAAGACGAGTACTGCCCCGATTGCGAGCACGAGCGATAGGCTTGTTTGTTAACCGGGCCGCCGGTTACGCATGTGGGAGTCCATCGCCGTTGCCGCCGCCTTGCCGGCGCCCATCGCCTCGATGACCGTGGCCGACCCCGTCACTATGTCCCCACCGGCATAGACGCCCGGGAGGCTCGTCGCCCCGGTGTCATCCGCGACATCGATGTATCCCCATCGGTTCAGTTTCAGGCCCTCCGCAGTGGATGTCAGCAGCGGGTTGGCCCTGGTACCTATCGCAATTACCATGACGTCCGCGCCAACGTTGAAGTAGTCGCCCTCTATCGGGACCGGCCTTCTCCTGCCCGACTCGTCCGGCTCCCCGAGTTCCATCCTCTGGCAGGTGATCCGCGAGCATTGCCCGTCGGTGCCCAGCACCTCCACCGGGTTGGTCAGCATGTGGAAGATGACCCCCTCCTCCTCGCCATGGTCAACCTCCTCCACCCTGGCGGGCATCTCCACCCGCGAGCGCCGGTAGACGATATGGACCTCTTCCGCGCCCATCCTGATGGCCGTACGGGCGGAGTCCATGGCCACGTTCCCGCCCCCGACCACAACGATCCTGCCCGTCCTCTTCACCGGGGTGTCGTACTCCGGGAAACTCCGAGCTAGCATCAGGTTGCTGCGTGTCAGGAACTCGTTCGCCGAGTAGACCCCGTTCAGGTTCTCGCCAGGTATCCCCATGAACGACGGAAGCCCCGCGCCTATCCCGATGAACACCGCGTCGTACCCCTTCCGAAGGTCGTCCAGTGTGGCGGTCCTCCCCACTACGAAGTCCAGGACGATCTCCACGCCCATCCGCTCCAGCAGGCTTACCTCCCTGTCCACCACCCACTGGGGGAGTCGGAACTCCGGTATCCCATAGGTCAACACCCCTCCGGCGACGTGCAGCGCCTCGAACATCGTCACCGCGTGCCCCATCCTGGCGAGCTCCCCGGCCATGGTCAGCCCCGCAGGTCCAGACCCGACCACCGCCGCGGACAGCCCGCTTTCCCCGGTTGGCACAGGCAGTACGCTCCCGGCCTCCGCCTCCCAGTCCGCGGTAAACCTCTCGAGCTTCCCTATATCCAGCGGGTCGCCTTTCCTGCCCAGTATGCACACCCGCTCACACTGATTCTCCTGCGGGCACACCCGCCCGCAGACCCCCGGCAGGAGGTTCGCCTCCTTAATCCGCGCCACCGCGCCCTCGATGTCCCCATCGGCTATCGCAAGGACGAACCCCGGAATATCGATTCCCACCGGGCACCCGGCCACGCAGGGCCGCTTCTTGCACCCCAGACACCGCGCCGCCTCGCGCCGCGCCTCCTCTATGTCGTAGCCGAGCACGACCTCACCGAAGTCGCCCGCGCGCTCGCCCGGTCCCCGCTTTCGTACCGGAACTTTCTCCGGGATGAACTCCTTCTTGCCCACTTAGTACTCCTTAGTACCCCGCTCCATAAATACGCTGGCATTCGAACGCCGCTGCATCCACACCGGCTGCGTTCCGCTCCCTCGAAGTACTACGGGAGTACGTCTCGGTCGCGCGCCTTGCCGGAGCGGCGCTTCGACGCTCTCGGTGCTTAACCGTATCCATGGAACGGGGCACTGAACTATCGGGCCGCTTCCACTATCGTGACAACAGCCATCGCCGCCACCCCTTCGCCCCTCCCGGTGAAGCCCATTCCCTCCGTGGTAGTGCCTTTCACCGAAATCTCAGTGGTGTCAACGTCCAGGCATGCGGCAATCCTCTCGCGCATCGCGTTACGGTACGGCGCCACCTTCGGCTCCTCGCACACGACCACCGCGTCGACGTTGACGATATGGTAACCTCTCCCGCGGACAACCTCAACGACGTCCCCCAGAAGTGTCAGGCTGGAGGCGCCCCGGTAGGCGGGATCGCCGTCCGGGAACATCTCCCCTATATCGCCGGCGCCGCAGGCCCCCAGGAGCGCGTCCATAAGCGCGTGGAGCAATACATCAGCATCCGAGTGTCCGCCCAGCCCCTTTTCGTGAGGTATCTCCACCCCGCCCAGGAATAACTTCCTTCCCCGCTCGAAGCGATGCGCGTCCATGCCGATGCCGGTTCTCAACGCCCGCTCCTGGCCATTATTATCGCTTCCGCCCTGGCTATGTCTCCGGGGTAGGTTATCTTGATGTTCTCCCGATCTCCCGTTCGCACCAGGATCCTTCCTCCAATCCTCTCCACCAGCGACGCGTCGTCGGTACCGGTAAAGCCGCTCTCCAACGCCAGCCGGTGCGCCTTTCTGAGGGTCTCCAGATCAAACGCCTGGGGCGTCTGCACCGCCACCAGCCGGCCGCGGTCGATGGTCCGTTCCACTACGCCGTCCTGGACCCACTTTATCGTATCGGTAACCGGGACCGCGGCGATAACCCCGTCAGCGGTTGGGGGGATCCCCGAAACATCATCTACCATCTCCGGTGTAACCGCGGGCCTGGCGGCGTCATGTACCACCACTATCCCCTCACGCTCAGGGATAGCCGCGAGGGCGTTGGACACAGACTCCTGCCGGGTGTCCCCCCCCGTGATCACTGATATCGCCCTGGTGATCCCCGCTCCTCTAACTCTCTTAAGGGACCACGTGCCGGCCAGCCCGGAAGGCACCACCAGTACTATTCCGCTAATGGAGCGAGCACGCTGGAAAGCCGTTAGCGCGTACATGAGAAGGGGTTGCCCCAGGAGTTCCACCTCGGGCTTCGGCACCTCGCTCTCGAGGCGATCACCGTAGCCGCCCGCCGCGACTATCCCGAGCGCCACTCTACTCCTCGCCGCTATCCGGGAGTTGAGTGAATATCATCTTTCCGGCGGGAGTCTGCAGAACACTGGTTGTAACCACGGTCACGACGGAACCGATCTTGTCCTTTGCCTGCTCGACCACCACCATGGTCCCATCATCAAGGTAGCCCACTCCCTGGCCGGGTTCCTTGCCCTCGCGTATTACTTTCACCTTCATCCCCTCGCCGGGAAGGACCGCCGGCTTCAGCGCGCTGGCCAACTCGTTGATGTTGAGTATCTTCACTCCCTGTATCTCCGCGACCTTGTTCAGGTTGAAATCGTTGGTGGTAAGCGGCATACCGGTGAGCTTGGATAGGGCGACAAGCTTCCCGTCCACCCCCGGGACCTCCGGGAAATCCTGGTCGGTTATCTCGACGTCCACGTCGTCCAGCCGCTGCAGCGAGTTCAGAACGTCCAGCCCGCGCCTCCCCCGACTCCTCTTCAACTTGTCCGCGGAGTCTGCTATCGACTGAAGCTCTTCAAGGACAAAACGAGGCACCAGCATGGTCCCTTCCATGAACCCACACCTGGCTATGTCCACCACCCGTCCGTCAATTATTACGCTGGTATCGAGAATCCTGGTGGTGGGTGCACCACTGCTGCTGCCGCCGAGGCCCTGCCCCAGGTTGAACATGCCGGCAAGCTCTGACCTCTTCAGCACCGCTACGCGCATCCCCACAAAGCCGCACAAAGCGAACAGGATTACCGACGTAGCATACCCGGGATAACCCATGCGGAACAGCGCCAGCGATGGAAACAGGGCCACCAGGAAACCTACCAGCAGGCCCGCGATCCCGAAGATTATATCAGCGCTGGAAACAGAGGAGAGCGACGCCTCCAGTCTGCCCAGCGCGCTAGCGGTGAACCTGCCGATCACGCCTCCGAGAACGGCCCCCATGAGTATCCCCAGTATAATACTGATAATGATTGCAAGAACCTGTTGGGGATGCCCAAGGATGTAATTCTCGTTCAGCAGGACGGCAATTCTGTAGCCACCTAATGAACACAGCAATACGCTCATCAAGCGGACGACCATAACAACCACTTAGAAGTCCTCCGTATATCTGCTTCATATGTTCCCGGAATGACAACGCTATCATCATTTCGCGGCAAACACCTCGTCCAGCATCTTGGACGCCTTCTCGTCATCTATGTTAAGGACATAGATTATCTCGCTCAGGAGTATCTTCCTTGCCTGGCCCAGCATCCGTTTCTCACCGGTGGAAAGCCCCTTTTCGCGCTCGCGTATCGAAAGGTTCCTTACCACCTCCGCCACCTCATAGACGCTACCGCTCTTTATCTTGTCGCGGTTCTTCTTGTAGCGGTGGTTCCAGTTGCTGGGCATCTGGCTCTGTTCCTGGCCAAGAACATCAAACACCGTCTTGACCTCACGCCTGCGGATGACGCTCCGAAGCCCTACGTCCAATGTGCTCTCCTCGGGTACTGTTATCCTGAGGCCTCCCTTGCACAGGCTTAGAACAAAGTACTTCTTTCGCTCCCCCTCAATGTTTTTCTCTTCAACCTTCTCGACAACACCGGCTCCATGATGCGGATATACGACCTTGTCTCCAACTTCGAACACTCGTCAACATCTCCCTTCCTGTCTCGGGTAAACCTGTCATTCCGGGAAGCCGCCGGTGATGAAACCACCTGGATTATACTGTGGGGAACCGTCCTTTCTTGCGCGATATCAGACCGCTAGTACCTCAAGCCGGAGAACCTATACCCATTGTAAGAAGAATCTGATATATAGTACCACAACAAGGGTTACGCGGCAAGATATCGCGTTATCAAAGGATTTCTTGACACTCCACGTTCGTAGTAAATATAATGATAGCATCGGTAGGGAAGAGTTTTGATGCTTGTAGCAAGGGGTTCAGATGGGGAAAGAGCTCGAATGGACCTGTAACGAATTCCAGAAGACGGTATCCCTGCACCTGATACGTCACCGCAGCATTCTCGACGTCATGACGAAGTACCAGGATGCCTGCGCCAGGGTGAACCGCGCCATCGCGAAATCCGTCACTTCGTGCGGCTGCCTCAAGATAGTGGCCACCAAGCAGGCCCTTCCGGCGGACGCGAACCTCAGCGAGATGAGCGAGTACGTCAAGACTCACCTCGAGGGCCACCTGTGCCCTAATTGCGCCGATGTGATAGAGGAGGAGATAGGCCGCTCGCTATTCTTCATGGCCGCCATCTGCACCCTGACCGGCATCGACCTTCACGACATCATCAAGAGGGAAAACGACCGCATTACGACGCTCGGCGTCTACGGCCTTACCTAGTATCCCGTCTCATGAATACGATGGCATTTGAACGCCGCTGCATCCACACCGGCTGCGTTCCGTTCCCTCGAAGTACTACGGGGAATACGTCTCGGTCGCGCGCCTTGCCGGAGCGGCGCTTCGACGCTCTCGGTGCTTAACCGTATATATAAGACGGAACACTTGATGCCCCGCTCCATGAATACGCTGGCATTCGAGCACCGGTTACTCCCGTGACAGGGGACACTGACCAACCGCTTCGGAGCTTCATTACTATGGAACGGGACACTTATTAGCCCGACTCCGATATTCGGTCCAGGCCCTCCTTGATTGCTATCGCCCTTCTCTGGCCCACACCGTCTACCTCGTCCAGCAGCGCCGTCGAGGCCATCATGATGTTCCTCAGGTTATCAAACCGCGCAACCACCTTTTCCACCACGCTGGCGGGCATTCGTGGTATTGTCGAGAGAATCCGGAAGCCGCGTGGTCGGACCAGCTTGTTCAGCAGTTCACTCGAGCCCCTGTGGCCCAGCACCCTGGCCACCGACGCGTCCGACATGAGCTCTTTGTTGGAAAGAGCGCCCAGGTTATCGATGACCTTTTCGGAACTCTTCCTGGAACCGCGTATGTCGTAGTCCTTCACCAGTAACTTCTCCTGGTTCTCCACCCCGGCCATCAGCTCGTTCAACTGGAGGCTCACCAGCCTTCCGTCCACTCCCAACTCGCTCACCCTGAAACGTATGTCGTCGGCGATGCGGCCGACCCTTTCGTTCCGCTGGAGGACCTCTACCACGTCCTTGAGTGTGACCATGTCCTCGACCTCTAGTACGTCAAGGACACCGTACTTCTCGTCCAGCCTTGCGCGGTAACGTCCAAGGGTCTGGAGCGCCTGGTCGGCTTTGGCAAGCGCCAGCGGGATGCTCTCCAGTGTGAAGTGATCGTCTCCCAGGTACACCGACACCGATTTCATCTTCTCCGATATCGCGACCACGAACGCCTTGTCACCCATCTGCCTGGCTACGCGCTCCGCGGTCCGGTGGCGCATCCCCGCCTCGTGGGTGATTATCGTCGGGTCCGGGACAAGGTGGACGTTGGCGTGGTATATCGTCTTCAGGTTCTTGCTGAGAATAACAGCGCCGTCCATCTTGGCCAGCTCGAAGAGGCGGGGGGCGGTGAAGTCGCATGCTATCCTGAACCCGCCGGACATTATCCCTTTCAGCTCCTGGAGGTCCCCGGCCACGACAAGCGCGCCTGAGCCGACCTGGAGAATCCTGTTGAACGCCTCCCTGAGCTCCGTTCCGGGGGCGACCTTCTCCAGCACACTCATGAGCCGCTCTTGTATTTCTTTTTCCGTCTTTCCCCCCATGGAAACCCCCAATAAAGAAATCCGGGCCACATGTGTATAGTATCAGAAGCCCGGTCACGCGTGCGCCTGTCCTGTTGTACGTCGAGGGATCGGAACGCTCACCGGAGTGGACGGGAGCGGCGTTCGAATGCCAGCGTATCTATGGAGCGGGGTACCTGGTGGATGCAGCGGGGCTCGAATGCCGGCGTATTTATGGAGCGGGGTACTAAAGTCAGTTATCGGCCCCGACGGTCGCTACCTCAGTGTCCTCACGGGTCTCAAACGTAAGCCGCCCGTCTTCCTCCTCCACGACGATCACGTGCCCTCTTATGAACTCGCCCCTGAGTATCGCCTCCGACAACGGGTTCTCTATAAGGCGGGTGATGGCGCGCCGTAGCGGCCGGGCCCCGAGAGAGATGTCGAACCCCTCGCTTACCAGTATATCCTTCGCCTTATCGCTCACCTCGAGCTTCAGGCCCTGATCAGCGAGTTGTTCCCTTACGCGGTCCAACAGCAGGTCCGCTATCTTCTTGACCTCGTCGATGCCCAGTTCGTGAAAGACAATAACGTCATCTATTCGGTTGAGCAGTTCGGGGCGGAACGTCTTCTTGAGCTCGCCTACCACCTGCTCCTTCATATCGGAGTAAGGCAGCATGCCCTCCCCCTCTACCCTGCGAAAGCCCATCGGCGCGGCACCGTGTATCTCCTTGGTCCCCAGGTTGGAGGTCATGATGATGATCGTGTTCCTGAAGTCAACCTTGTGCCCCTGGGCGTCGGTCAGCCTTCCGTCCTCCAGTATCTGCAGCAGCACGTTGAACACGTCGTAGTGCGCCTTTTCTATCTCGTCCAGCAGCACCACCGAGAACGGCCTCCTGCGGATCGCCTCGGTCAGTTGCCCTCCTTCCTCGTGCCCCACGTAGCCGGGGGGCGAGCCTACGAGGCGGGAAACGGTGTGCTTCTCCATGTACTCCGACATATCTATCTGCAGCAGAGCGTCCTCGTTTCCGAAGATAAACTCCGCCAGAGCTCTTGCCAGTTCGGTCTTCCCCACGCCGGACGGCCCCAGGAATATGAAAGACCCCCCGGGACGGCGCGGGTCCTTCAGCCCCGCCCGGGTGCGCCTCATCGCCTGGGATATCGCCTCCACCGCCTCGTCCTGGCTGATTATCCGCTTGTGTAGCTCCTCTTCCATTCGCAGGAGCTTCTCGCTCTCCTCCTCGGTCAGCTGGTACACCGGGATCCCGGTCCAGGAGGACAGTATCTCGGTGATGTCCTGGTCGGTCACCTGAAGCTGGTGGCTCCTCTGGGGGGCCTTCCAGTCTTTCTCGCTCTCGGCGATCTCCAGTATCACATCCTGCTCGGTGTCCCTTATTTTAGCCGCCTTCTCGAAGTCCTGAGCCGCAATCGCCGCCTGCTTTTCCTGCCTGAGCTTCTGGAGCTTCTCCTCCTTCTCCCTGACATCTGGAGGCGCTGTCATCGACTGCATGCGCAGCCGGCTCGCGGCCTCGTCTATCAGGTCTATCGCCTTGTCCGGCATGAAGCGGTCCGAGATGTAGCGATGCGCCAGGTGGGAGGCCGCCACTATCGCTTCGTCGGTTATCTTTACCTTGTGGTGCGCTTCGTATCGATCCCGCAAGCCCATAAGGATATCCACGGTGTGCTCCACTGTGGGCTCCTCCACCGTTATCGGCTGGAAGCGCCGCTCCAGGGCCGAGTCGCGCTCCAGGTGCTTGCGGTACTCGTCCATAGTTGTGGCGCCGATTGTCTGAAGCTCTCCCCTGGCCAGCGCCGGCTTCAGGATGCTTGCCGCGTCTATCGCCCCTTCGGCCGCCCCCGCGCCCACCAGGTTGTGCAGCTCGTCGATGAACAGGATTATGTCGCCCCTGCTGCGGATCTCCTTGATAACCTTCTTGAGGCGCTCCTCGAAATCCCCCCGGTAGCGGGAGCCGGCCACCAACGCGCCCAGGTCGAGGGTGAACAACTGTTTGCCCCTCAGCAGCTCGGGGACCTCGTTGGCGGTGATGCTCTGGGCCAACCCCTCTACTATGGCGGTCTTCCCCACCCCCGGCTCCCCGACGAGCACCGGGTTGTTCTTGGTCCGCCGCGAGAGGACCTGCATCACCCGTTCCATCTCCTTCTCGCGCCCTATCACCGGGTCGAGCTTGTTCTGGAGTGCAAGCTCGGTGAGGTTGCGCCCGAACTGGTCGAGCATCAACCCGCCCCCGGAACTCTCGCCGCCGGCCAGTTCAGCCGACGGGGACCCGCCGGAAAGGCTCTTGAGCACCTGGCTCCGCAGTCTCTCCAGTTCGGTCCCCAGCTTGACCAGGACCTTGGCGGCGACGCCTTCGCCCTCGCGTATCAGGCCCAGCAGTATATGCTCGGTACCTATGTAGTTATGCCCCAGTTGGAGCGCCTCTCGAAGCGACAACTCCAGTACCTTCTTGGCGCGCGGGGTAAACGGTATGTGGCCGCTGGGTGAGCTGGAACCTCTTCCTATGACGTCCACCACCTGGCTCCGGACCGCCTCGAGTTCGATCTGGGCCGCTTCAAGCGCCTTGGCGGCGACGCCTTCACCCTCCTGGATCAGTCCCAGGAGCAGGTGCTCCGTCCCTATGTAGTTGTGGTTCAGCTTCCTGGCCTCTTCCTGGGCCAGGACCACAACCCTTCTAGCGCTGTCGGAAAACCTCTGAAACAACTTACATCTCCTCCCATATCTATTCTAAAGCACGGCGCCCACAAACTCACGCCCGCGGACATTTTGTCTAACCACCGCTTGCGTGACGTGTGGTGCCAGGCCTTCTAACCGTTACGTATACTGTAAGCCACCGTTTAAAGGCACAGGCACCACCTGGTGGCCGTTACTTAGTCTACACTCCAAGCACCCTGCGGAGCTGCGCCGCCCTTTCCCTGTTTACGTCCTCCTCCTCGATATCACCATCGAGGAACCTTCGCACGTGATAGGGGCTGACCGCCACCCCCGCCTCCAGGATGCTGAACTCCTCCACTGCCAGCAGGTCCATCTCGACGCCCAGCTTTATCATGGAAAGCAGCTCGAGCGCCTCGTACAGGAACATCCGCCGGGCCCTCTCCGCGACCCCCAGCGCCCTGTACACCCTGTCGCTGGATTCCACCGGGGAGTCTCGAAGCATCATCTTCCTGGCCGTTCTCTCGTTATCCACCACTCTGGTCACCATCGATTCCACGTGCGAAACGATCTCCTCTTCGGTAAGCCCCAGCGTCCTTCGGTTTGATATCTGGAACAGGTTTCCCGCGACCCCCGAGCCCTCGCCGTACAACCCGCGGACGTACATCCCGGCATGGTCAAGGGCTGCTATCGTCCTGGCTATCTCTCCCGTAGTCACCAGGGCCGGCAGATGCATCATCGCCGAAACCCGTAACCCGGTACCCACATTGCAGGGACACGACGTCAGGTACCCCAACCTTTCGTCGAAGCAGTAAGCCACCTCGCCTTCTATCCGGCTATCTATCTTATCGGTCTTCTGCCACACTTTATTGAACTGCGCCCCGGGCATTACCGAGTGAATCTTGACGCTGTCCTCCTCGTTAACGGTCACGCTGCAGGCGCCAGGCCAGTTCAGCGCAACCGCCCTGCCCGACGGGCGCTCGCCGAACGACGCGCTGACTATATACTCTTCTACCAGGAGCGAGAGCTCATCCCGGGTCAGCTCCTCGGCGAACCTCACGTCCCAGTCCCTGTCCTCGGCCACCCTGCGCGATACCGCCTCCAGGATGATCCCGCGCGCTCGCTCGAGGTCCTCCTCCCCCGCTATTGAAGGAAACGGCAGGCCCTCGATGTTGCGAGCAAGGCGTGCCCGGCAGGAGAGAACAATAGGATACCCCGGCCCTTTTTGCCCCAGCCACTCAATACCGGTCGTACTCCCTTTACTCCGGCTCACCGGCATCCGCCTCCCCATTCAGACTGCTCTCGATCTTGCGTATCTGGTCGCGCACCGTGGCCGCTGCCTCGTACTTCTCCTCAGCTACTCTCCGCTCCAGGCACCTTTCGAGCTCCATCAGCTTCTTGCGCAACCGGGCTCCCCTGGACGCCTTCCCGGGCATCTTCCCCAGGTGCTCCTCGGCCTCCTGGAACTCCAGTATCACCTGCCCCATCGGCTCTCCGAAAGCCCTGTAGCATTCCCGACACCCGAGAAACCCCATCTTCTGGAAGTCGTTGTACGAGGTTCCACAGGACGTACACTCTATTAACTCTCCGGAGAGTACTTCATCAACCAACTGGTCGTCCATCCCCTCAAGGTCGGTCAGTATCTGGGGCAGAAACGCGATGAGGTTGGCCGCCTTGGTCGCCTCCTCCATCTTACCGGCGCAGTTCTCGCATAGCTGTACCTTGGAAACTTCGCTTCCTGATATCTTGGTCAGGAATACGGTTGCTATGTTTTTCCTGCACTCGTCACAGAAAATGTTCATCCATGCCCCTTCTCGCGGCTCCGGGCCGCCTCGCGCTTCTTCCAACTACTATAACGTCCGGAGTTCCTTTTCGATGACGCTCGCCTCCCGCGCGCTCCGCCCGGTCACCCCGGGGAGCGGCGCCCCCGATAACCCTTTCGACGTCAGGCACCTATGACCTACCAGCTTAGATGTGTATCGTTTCATTTGCTTTTGTGCGTTTGCTCGTGGACCGTTTGGATATCGTTACGTCCCAGTGCATTTGAACCTGGATTTCCTTGTGCCTGGAATTAGTAGTTCAAATCCACTGTGATCTACCAGCTTGGATGTGTATCGTTTCATTTGCTTTTGTGCGTTTGCTCGTGGACCGTTTGGATATCGTTACGTCCCAGTGCATTTGAACCTGGATTTCCTTGTGCCTGGAATTAGTAGTTCAAATCCACT